>JAFOTA010000230.1 GCA_017421145.1 Treponema sp. | reverse complement strand
AGCTCATAGATTCCTGCACTGCATTCGGGCTTATGAACAAAATCACTTCTGATGATGATTCGGAAACTTTGTATACGGCTTCTCCGGTTTTTTATCAGATGAAAAATCAAAATGCCGCGCCTCAAAAATGCGTGAGCGTAGAAACAGGTTTTTCGGTGACTCTCATGCCCGGCCTTCCGCTTGATCAGATTCTGCCGCTTATAAAATTCATGGACATAAAACGCCTTGACGTTGCGGCACTTTTTGAAATAAACCACAAATCTGTCCTGCGCTCGTTTGATTACGGGATGAGCCTTAAAAACATAGAGCAGGTGCTTGAGACGAACAGCGGCTATCCGATTCCTCAGAACCTTACGATCAGTCTGGAAGATTGGTTCAACTCATATTCTTCCGCTGCACTGTATCATGGATACATTCTCAGGCTGAATGAAAGCAATGTGATTCTTGCGGAAAAAAATGCGGTTCTTTCACAGCATATAATCGAAAAGCTTTCGCCGACAATTCTGCTTTTGGATTTTACCGATGATTTTGAAGCCTCTGCCGTCATCTTGCAAAGCGGATTGAATTTTATAGGAAAAGTAAAGACATGCTCAAAGGACAAGGAGATACAACCGCTTCCGTTCCTGCGTAAAAACAATTTTTCTTTTATCGACGACGAACCGGATTCAGAGATTTCTTCATGCGGTGATAAAATTGAAAGCGTAAAGATTTTGGAATCACTTAAAGGAACCCTTGAAAAAATGGAAGTTTCCGAAGAGCAGAAAGAGGAGCTTTTTTCAAGGATAGAGCGGCGGATTATCACAAACGAAAATCAGCTTCTGCATGCATCGGTTCCGTTTGACAAAACAGAAGCCTCCGCAATGGATAACTCCGGGAAAATCTACATCATCGACAAGGCAATGCGTGAGGAAAGTCTTGTGGAAATAACCATGGATTCAAATGCGCTTCCACACACAGGACTTCCGGTTGTTTTGGACAAAAAAAACAAGACCGTCACAATCCGCAAAAAAAACGGCAATGAAATGACGCTCCCTGTTTCTGCCGCAGTAAAAGTAAAAAAAATGAGGATCAAGATTGATTTTTAAAACCATGCGTTACGTCCGGTCATAAAAAAAGCTGTCCAAGAATCTTAGTGATTCCCGAACAGCTTTGTTGTCTGCCTTATAATTTTACTGGATTATCTGGCTTGTTATAGTTTCCCCGTTCACGGACAAAGTAAGGACTGAATTCTTTTTGACCATGTACGGAATGGTAATTTCTTTTCCAGGATGCAGGAAATCGACAAGCTTTGTTACGGCACCTTCGCTGTCAGAGCTTTCAAGACGCACGTTTACAGGGAACGGATATTCAGGCAATGTATACTTGAACAAGCCGTATTCCGTCATGCTTTCAGGATCAGGAGCTGGGAGAGTAATCTGTGCATTGACTGCTGTAAACTCATCTACGCTTGCACCGGCTTTTTCCTGTGAAGAAATCGTCGGCTGTATGTCCTTGCTGTCAGACTGAACTGCAGAGAAATTGAACACGACTGGATATTTTTCCATCTCTGCAAGAACCTGCTGTATGCTCATGCCCTGAATGTTCGGGACAATCGTCGTTACGGAAGTGTTGCTCGTGCTTACGATAAAATAGACCCTGACATGAGAAAGATATGTTCCAGGCTCCGGATACTGTGCCAAAATCGTACCGGCAGAAGAAGAAGAATCTTTCTGGTAGATTACAGGAGCGAATTCAACAGTCGTATCATCGCTGAACAAAGTCTTGAGCCTTGTCTGAACTTCGTCTATATTTTTTCCGACGTAATCTTCCATTGATTCAATCTCAACGCCGCGGCTGACTACAAGATCAACCGTCTGGTAAGCCTTTACAATGGAACCGCCTGCAGGCTGCTGTTCAAGAATCGTTCCTTCATCACCAGGCAGATCTGAAAAACGCAAGCTGATTTTTGGATAAAGTTCCTTTACCTGCATATCGAACAAGGCGTTTACAAGATTCTTTCCCAAAACATTAGGAACCATGACTTTTTCTTCACCATGCACGGAATAGAAGAAAACAGCCAGACAAGTTCCGACCATAACTAAAAATGTAAGAATCATAGTTACGAAAAGAACCCAGCCGCCTTTGCCGAAGTTATGAATCAAATCACTGAAAGCAGTTCCGAATTTGCCCTTTTTCTTTGCTTTTTTAGGGGCTTCCGCTGAGACTGCCGCTGCTGATTCAGTTTTTTCCATCTCTACAGTTTCTTCTGCGGACAGATTTCTTTCGTTTTCAATAGTTTCGTCACTCATTCCTATATCCTACTATTTTTACAATTTTTTTTCTACTATATTCTACTCTAAAACGGTTCCAATGAAATTACGGGTTCCGTTCATAAAGGATTTATAATCCATGGCTTTTTTTGCCTGCCACTGCAGTTCCGTTGCTATCAAGACACCGTCTCCGGTCTGAATCAGTATACCGCGCTGCTTGTTGTATGCCAGAACCGTTCCCGGCACCGCACCAGTGTCTTTTGGAATCGAATTGTCCTGATATGCGATTTTTTCGGCATCACGGGCTTTTAGAATCCTCAGAGTCTGACCGTTGCATGTCGTAAAGCATCCCGGCCAAGGAGTATACGCACGGATTTTTGCATCGATGTTTTCCGCAGAATCACCCCATTTGATGCGTCCGTCCTCTTTTTTTATGACCGTACAATAGCTTGCTTCTCCACGCTGCGGCTCACTGACCGGAAGCTCCTTGTGGCGTGCAATGTAGCGGAGGATTGTCGTTATTGAAATGGCACCATGCAATGCAACCTCACGCAAAAGTGATTCCGCAGTTTCTGTTCCTGTAAGAGTCCATTGCTGCTGGCTTAAAATATCACCCTCATCAATACCAAGGGCCATTTTTTGTATGCTGATTCCGGTTTCTTTGTCACAGTTCAAAATAGCCTGGTTTACCGGAGTTGCGCCACGATATTTCGGGAGCAGCGAAGGATGCAGGTTTATTCCGCCGTACTTGAACAATGAAAAAAACTTGGGACCAAGAATGTGTCCGTATGCAAAACAGATAAAAACATCGGGATGAAGGGACGCAATCTGATCACGCTCCTCCTGCTTCAAGTGTTCCGGCGTAAGGATAACGATTCCGTCATCACGCGCTTCGTTCCAGATTTGGGCATAATGGGCAACCTCTGTAGGAATCAAATCCCTATGGCGGCCCTGTGCAGACGGTGGATTTGTCAGCACCCCGACAATCTTGTACTGCTCTTCGGGAATAGATGAGGACATATAGCTGTCTTTCAGGATAAGTTCCAGTGCCCGTGACGAAGCTGCCGGACTTCCTGCATACAAAACCCTTAACATATTTTAGTTTCCGCTCTTTTTTGCGTTTTTTGCCGCGATCTTAGCTTCAAGACTGGCCTTTTTACGGGCTTTTTCCTCAGCTTTTTTTGCGGCACGCTCCGCTCTTTTTACGAACTGCTCTTCCGTTTTCTTCTTGAACTCATCGTCGCCACGGTCAATATAAAGAACTCCGTCCAAATGGTCATTCTCATGCTGAATCACCCTTGCCAAAAGTCCGTCAGCTTCTTCAATGGTAAATGCTTTTCCATTTTCGTTCAGAGCAGAGACAGAAACTTTTGACGGACGCTTGATATTCTCATAAACACCGGGAATCGAAAGGCATCCTTCTTCATAATCAACCAAATCATTAGAAGTTTTTGTAATGACCGGATTGATAAAAACTCTTCTTACTTCATCATCGGCAATTACAACGAAAAACCTTTTAGCAATTCCAACCTGAGGCGCCGCAAGACCGACTCCGTTTGCGGAAATCATGGTCTCAAACATTTCGTTCAACACGCTTCTAAATTCATCGTTTATTTCTTCAGGCTTAACGTTTTCGCACTTTTCCCTAAGAACTGATTCACCAAGCTTGTAGATTTTCATATTTCCTCCCATAAACAAATTTTACGCAGGACATGTCCGTTTTTGAACAAGCCCCTGTTTTCTATTCAAGCCGCAGTCTTGCAGCCCTTGCATGTGCAGCCAAACCCTCTGCATCTCCAAGGTGTCCGGCTGAAACGGCAGATTTTTTCGCACCTTCTTTGGAACCGTCAACACGAAGGCTTGTGACTGTTTTTATGAACATGCGGACAGAAAGACCGCCGGTAAATCTTGCGCTGCCTGATGTAGGAAGAGTGTGGTTAAGACCCGCCGCATAATCACCGAAGACCTCAGCCGCTCCATGACCGATGAAAAGAGAACCGTAATTGTGCACTGTCTTCTGGACTTTATCCCTTGCACTTCCCTCTTCCATGGCAAGCTCCAAATGCTCCGGTGCCTTCAGATTTGCAATCTCCGCCGCCTGATCCATGTTTTCAGCGATTATTATGCGTCCGTATGTATCAATGCTCTGGCGTGCAATCTGTTTTGTAGGCAACGTCTCAAGCTGCTTTTCTATTTCATCAGAGACTT
>JAFOTA010000229.1 GCA_017421145.1 Treponema sp. | reverse complement strand
GCAACAGGTTCTTCTACAGCAGGCTGTTCCGGCTCTTCAATCTTCTGTTCTTCTACGTTCTCGTTAGGAACGACAGTTTCTCCCGGCTTGTCATCCTGAGGCTCAGGTTCTTCCGGTTCAGGAGGAACTTCATCCTCGACGGTTTCTTCAGGATGTTCCTCTTCTATTGGTTCTTCAATATGCTCTGGTTCAGGCTCCGGTTCTTCAATCTGCTGTTCCTCGACGTTTTCTTCAGAGAATACTTCTTCACCCGGTCTGTCTCCTGAAGGCTGCTTTTCTTCAGGTTCAGGCTGGACTTCTTCCTCAGGTTCTTCAACAGGAGTTTCTTCCTCAGGCTCTTCAACCGGGGTTTCTTCCTCAGGTTCTTCAACCGGGGTTTCTTCTTCAGGTTATTCGACTGGAGTTTCTTCTTCCGGCTCTTCAATCTGAGGTTCTTCTTCTTTTTCCTCTATGTTCGCAGAGCCAATATAATGCCATCGGCTTGAATTTACCGTCCAATCCGAGTCGTCCGTCTGTTTCGGCTCTTCTTCCGGCTGTTTTTCTTCGGCTTTTTCCTCTGTTTTTTCTTCTTCTTTTTCCGGTGTCACGGCATCGGGCTTTTTTTCTTCCTGTTCGCCTGGCTCTTCTTTTTCCGGCTCTTCCTGTTCTTCAGGTTCCTCTTGTTCTTCAGGCTCTTCTGGCGTTTCCTCATCATCCTTTTCAGAGTTCTCGCTGTTGTCTTCTATGTTTGCATTTCCGATATAATGCCATCGGCTTGAATTTATCACCCAGTCGTCTGCCGGAAGCTTTTCTGCCGGTTTCATGGCTTTTTGCACTGCATTTTGTGTTTCTGCCGCATCAGTTTCCTGATCAGCATTTTTTTCTGCAGATGATTTTACGCTTTCCGGGTGGTATTTTGCGTATGTGTCGTTCTTTTTTTGCTGTGACGGTTCCTGTCCGTATTTTTCAAGTATCGGTAGGAGTCCGGGAGTCGAGTTTTTCCTTGCATAATCGAAGGGTGTGAGGCCGTCGTGGTCAATCGCCTGAACCCTTGATGCAACCCCTATGTTCATGCTTGTGCCGTAGGTGACGAGGTAGGAGAGCAGTGAAGGATTGCTTGTGTGCTCGCAGGCATACATGACCGGGGTTTTCCCGTCGGAATTCTGTGCCGTAACCGAGCATCCTCCTTCAAGAACCGCCTTTATTACGGAAAGTTCCCTGTCAGATTCAAGCGCCATCATGAGAAGCGTTTCTTTTTTGTCTCCGAACGTCATTTTTGAAAGCTTTTTGTCTTTTTTGAATGCTTCGGATATCTCTTTTGCCGTTCCCTGCCGGGCAAGCGCATAATAGTCTGTCGTATCCGCAGTGATTGTGCCTCCATGGACCTGAAATATAAAAATCAGGCCTAGTATTGCGGAGGCTGTGAGTCTTGCGAAAAGTTTGCGGTTCATCATTTAATTATATGTTCGATGGAAAGTCTGGTCAAGTTTAGGCACGGGGCAAATCGTCGTTTTGTCTTTCTCTTGTAAATTATCTTCCAATTATGTACACTAAGGAACCGCTGGTTGCCGTTGAATCTTCAGCAGGCGGGTTTTATGTTTCTTGGAGCTGATTCATGAAAAAAGTATTTGTTGCAATTTGTCTTTTGCTGTCGTTTGCCTCCGCATCCTTTGCCCAGGTGAGCGTTGATCCCGACGACACTTTTTACAGCCTTGTCGAATCCTGGGAGCTTAGGGGCATAATATCGGAAGTGCCGCCTTTGAGACCTTATCCTATCGCCAACATACGGAGCATATTGGAATCCGTGATGGAAAAGGGAAACGAAAGGGATGTAAGGAACGCAAAGCTTTACTGGGAAAAAGTCACCGGAAAACCCTGGAACGTTTCTGTTGAAACCGATGCCACATACAAGAAGGATGCCGGTACTTCGGATTTCGGCGGCATACTTTTTTCGCTGTACCCGAACGTGAACGGCGACGTGTCTTTTTTCAACGGCTTCGTTTCGATGGGATACGACCTGGGGCTTGCATGCTACAACCACAACGTGACCGATTATCTTGCCATCTATGAAAACGACGGTCATGATGCACGCCGCAACAAGGTTTCTCTCGGAGCGATGGATTTTTTCCTTGAGATGAACGATGTGGTCGCAATCGGAAAGAAGAACATTTTCGTTCAGACGGGAATCTACCGCTCAGGATACGGACCTTTCATAAATGCAGGGCTTTCTTTGAGCGACAATTCATACCATAGAACGAACCTGTCTTTTACCGCCGTGAATCCGAAATGGTCATACACGCAGCAGTATTCTGCCATAGGAGCCACCATGAGCTTTGACGGAAGCCTGATTGCCCCGGACAAATACATGGCATTCCATGCGCTTGAATTCAAATTCGTACCGCAGTTTTCGCTTGCGTATTATGAATCGATCGTATTCGGAAAGAGACTGGATCCTTCATATCTGATGCCCGTGCCTTATATCGTTGCGCAGGAAATAGGCGGATACAACGACAATCTTCAGATGGGACTGGCTTTCAAGGTAAGGCCTTACAACGGATTTTTGTGGGCGACCGACATTTTTATAGATGATTTTGATATTGCCGGATTTTTTGCCAACGGATTCAACACGAAGATGTTCGCGGCGGTCAAAACAGGCCTCATATACACTCCTGCCGACTCTTTCTGCACGCGCATGTCGCTTGACTACACGATGCTCTTCCCGTACACGTACACCCATGCCGATTATACCGATACGACCACAGGAACCATTACCGACAGGATGTACAATTACCTGAACTACAGCAACAACGGCATTCCGATGGGTTCTTCATATCCGCCGAACAGTGACAGGCTTTCTTTCGAGCTTGATTTCATACCGCTTCCTGAGCTGCACGTAAAGCTTTTGTCAACTTTCATGCGTCATGGAAACGTCAATCAGTCCATTTCCGACGAGGAGGCCATAGCATACCTTATGTCTCCGGCAGGAACTTATGCCACGGACGGAGGACTCTACAACCATCCGCTCATGTCAAACCAGACAGGAACCTCAGGAACTGCAATACCATCTTCAGGAGTCCTTAATTTCCTGAACCAGGATGATATAATGTATGTCCTTCAGGAAAGCATAGGAGCCGAATACTCTCTTAAAAAATATGCGTGGGGACAGCTCACTTTCTCAGTTTCCTATCTTTTTGAATGGATAAGAAACAAGGGCGTTGACGCAAACATGTTCCCTGGACAAGGTTCTGCAATCACCTGTACTTCCGGCGTATACCACATTGACGGCGACAGCACGGATTATTCAGCCTCTGATCTCGTAAGCCATTTCAGGAATTTGTGGAGGTCAGGATTCAGGGACGAAATCAACAATTATTTTTCTATAGGCGTGAAATATCAGTTCTGAATTAATGGAGGAAAAAGTGTCTGAACGTAGGATTCCGGCGCAGAAGGATTTAAGTTCCTATACGCAGCAGTATCTCGGAAAGCTCGGTGAGCTGACTTTGAAAGGCTCGAACAAAAAGATTTTTGAAAGGCAGCTTGTGAAAAACGCAAGGCAGGCTCTTGCAAGCGTAGATTCCGATGTCTTTTTGAGAAACGGAAGGCTTTATGTGAGCTGTCCGGAAAAATCATGCGGTGCGGTTGAATATGTGCTTGACCACCTTATCGGAATAACCGGATGGGCAAAGGTGCGTGCGGTTGAAAAGGACATAGACATGATAAGAAAAACGGTCTGTGATCTATGCATGGAAGCACGTGATTCAGGTGCGGCGACTTTCAAGGTGGAAGCAAGGCGCGAAGACAAATCTTTCCCGATGAATTCATACGAAATCTGCGTTGAGGCTGCCGGGGATGCAAGCGACGGAGGAATACTCAGGGTGGACGTCCACAATCCCGACGTGGTGATCAACGTTGAGATCCGTGACAGGGCATACGTTTATTCTTCCCAGCACAGGACTTGCCGTGGTCTTCCGGTCGGTGTGAGCGGAAAGGGTCTTTTGCTTTTGAGCGGTGGCCTTGACAGTCCGGTTGCAGGCTACAGGATGATGTGCCGCGGAATGAGGGTTGACTGCGTATACTTCCATTCATATCCGTATACATCCGAGGAAGCCCAGAAAAAAGTAGAGGATCTTGCGCGCATTCTTGGTGATTTCGGATGCGAGACCTACCTCAACGTTATTTCGTTTACGGATGTCCAGATGCAGATTAAAAAATCATCCCCGGAAGCGTTTTCCACACTTATGCTCAGGCTCTGCATGATGAAGGCCGCGAACATGCTTGCTTCAAAAATCCATGCCGATGCCATAATAACCGGCGAAAGCCTTGGTCAGGTGGCAAGCCAGACCGTGAGCAACCTTTCGGTGACGGAAAGCTTTGCCGAGCATCCTCTTTACAGGCCTTTGATCGGTCTTGACAAGGAAGAAATCGTCAGCACCGCTGAATCAATAGGCACATACGGAATTTCCGTTCTTCCATATGAAGACTGCTGCGTTCTTTTCAGCCCCAAGCATCCTGTTCTCCGTGCCGATCCTGCTGAGGCAAGGAAAATATACGAAGGCATGGACGTTGACGCGCTGATTCAGAAGGCATTCGACGAAAGGCAGATCATCCATTATTCTCTTGAGGATACCGTCGCAGGAAAATTCGGAAAATCTGATGTCGATGCATGAATTTGACAGAATTTGCATCGGGCTGTTATAATTAGACGTTTCAATGGTAATTGGAAAACAATTTGAAAACAAGGAGAGGGCGTTATGAAAAAAAGCATTTCATGCATTGCTGCTTCGCTGATTGCTGTCTTTGTGGCGGCATCGTTGATAGGTTGTGCTTCGGCCAGGCAGCTCGTTGAAAAAGGCGATGTCGTTACGGCCATAGAAAAGCTTGCGAAAAGCCTTACGAAAAAAAGCACGAATCAGGATGATGCGGATCTTTTTATATCTGTCTATGCTTCTGCGGTCGATCAGAGACGTGACAACCCGGAGACTGTTTCCGACGTAGTAAGCTCTTTCATAAGCTCAAAGGGTGCGTCGAATCTTTCTGCAGCACTTGATGCCGTCCAAGCGTCACTTGCAAGCGGCGGGTACATAGGCGACGAAAGTTCCGTGCGTTCTGCGGTCACAAGGGCTGAAAACGCGTACATACGTGCCGAGGACCTTTACAGGATTCAAAAAGCAGTCAAGAACATGCCGTATGAAATAGGCGACCCATACAAGGGAGAAGTCTATTATGTAGAAAAATACAGCGATGATTTTGCCGGACGCTATCAGATTGAAAGCCGTGACGTTGCATCTTTCATATATTCCATTGCTGAGGCAGGGTATCCCGGAACGACCGTCAACCAGATGCGCAAGGGATTCGACCTTTATGAAAAAGCCGCCAAATACAATGCGACGATAAAGAACGACTGCACTGACAGACAGGCTTCTCTTGCATACGGAATCGGGGACCTTCTTTCAAAATCTTCCGGCATCTCGGACAAAAAGGATGCTATCAGCTGGTTCAAAAAATGCGACACAAAAAAGAGCGGCTACAGCGACGTGAAAAGCAGGATTCTGGGCTGCAACTATGACATCGGTGAAATTTACCTTGATAGATTCAAGGCCTCCAAATCCAGGACGGACATAAAGGAAGCCATATCTTATTTCCGCGATGCAAAGGAATACAAGGACGCTCCAAGCAAGATGGCATACTGCGAGGTTCTCCTTGACGAGCTTGACAATCCTCAGCCGCCGGTAGAAGAGCTTACTGCTGTCAACGGTGAAATCTCATATTCATCGACGTCTCCTGTCGCGACCATCCCGATAAAAATCAGCGGGGCAGACCACCTCTTCACGTCAAAGGAATTCAAGATAACCAAGACATCCTATATTCAGAAGGTCGAGATTGAACCTGCGGTGAAGGAATTCACTCCTGGCGTTCCTGTCACTTACATTGCGACTGTATCGGGAATCATCGGCTACGGCACGGTCTCAATCTATGCGCTCGACAAGAACGGAGAGACTATAAATCCGCTTGACGACCATGTTTACACGATTGATCCTACGAAAGTGTTCGTTCCGCCGACGCTCAAAAAGGAATCGCTTGAATATTCCAAGACTGACACCGACGTTACCGTAAGATTCGTAGTGCGCGACCTCAAGAAAAAGCTTTCTATGAACGACATCGTGGTGAAAGAGAACAAGACAGGCTCAAAGCTTGCT
>JAFOTA010000228.1 GCA_017421145.1 Treponema sp. | reverse complement strand
GGCGGCTACGTCTATGTGGACAAAACGAAATACGTCTACGAGCTTGCGCGCCTCAGCACACCCTTTTTTTTGAGCAGGCCTCGACGCTTTGGAAAAAGCCTTTTGCTTTCAACATTCGAAGCATTTTTCCTTGGAAAGAAAGAACTGTTCGACGGTCTCTACATTTCTGAAAAAGAAAAGGAATGGGCTGAGTGGCCTGTCATAAAAATCAGTTTCGGCATGAACAGCTATGAAAACAATGAGCGCCTGAAAGAACGGCTGAATGCAATTGTAACTGAAAACGAATCCTTGTACAAAATCGAAAAACAAAGCAACGACCCGGCGGAAAGGTTCGCCCACCTCATTAACGCCATAAGCGAAAAGACAGGCAAGCAGGTCGTAATCCTAATCGATGAATACGACAAGCCGATTCTCGATGCACTTTACACAGATTACGAAGAGCAGAACCGACAGGAACTCAGAAGTTTTTACAGTCCTCTCAAAGACTGCGACAAGTACATCAGATTTCTGTTCATCACCGGAATCACAAAGGTAAGCCACATAAATATTTTCAGCGGACTGAATCAGCTTAACGACATCAGCATGAACAGAGATTTTTCTTCGCTCTGTGGGATTTCCGAAACGGAACTGGAAGAATATTTTGAACCAGAAATAGAGTCACTTGCAAAAGACCAGGACATGAGCATCCCCGAAGCAAAAGAGAAACTTGCCCTGATGTACGACGGATATCATTTTTCTCACAATGTCGAGGGAGTTTACAATCCTTTCTGCCTTTTAAAATGTTTCAGCGAAAAAGATTTCGGGTCATATTGGTTTGAAAGCGGCACCCCGTCTTTTCTTATCAAGGCATTGCAGAACCAGCCGCTCGAGCTTACCAATTTTGTAAACGGACGGCTTGTAAATGACAAGCAGTTTAAGAATTATGATCCTGACTCAAAAAATATGCTGCCGGTGATTTATCAGAGCGGATATCTGACGATAAAAGATTTTGAAAAGGACACCAGACTTTACAGACTGGATTTTCCGAACCGCGAAATAGAAAGTGAATTTCTTGATGTCCTGCTGAACAAATTCGTAACGGTGCCATACGATGACATCGGACTTGAAATCAACAACCTGCGGATTGCATTGCGGAACAAAAATGTTGACCACGCGCTTTCAATCATAAAATCCGCGATTGCAGACTTACCCACAATCGTAAAAAAAGACATGTGCGAAAATTATTACGAGTCAGTCACGCATCTGATGTTCCGCATGACGGGCTACAACGTGGTTTCCGAACTTCAGAATGTCGCAGGAAGAAGCGATGTGATTGTCACGACAAAAGATTCCGTCTTCATCTTCGAACTGAAAATGGACAGGGGACAGGATTTTGAAAAAGTCGCAGAATCAGCCCTCACCCAGATTGACGCAAACGGATATTCCGAAAGATTTTCCGTAAGCGGAAAACAGATGTTCAAGGTCGGCGTTGTATTTTCAAGCGACGGCAAAGGGATTGTCGGGTGGAAGATTAAATAGCTGTTTTCAGGAGTTTGATTTTATGATACAGATTTTTGGAACGAACAAAAGTTTTGACTGCAAGTCTGCACAGAGATTTTTCAAGGAAAGAAGGATTCCGTTTCAATTCATAGATTTAAAGGAAAAGGAAATGTCCCGCGGAGAATTTGAGTCGGTGGTGGACTGCATTTCAAGAAGAGCCGGTTCACGTTCAGAGGCCGTTGAAATTATGACGGACAAAAAATCAAGGGACTATTCCATGATTGCATATCTGGACGAAAGCGAAAAAGCGGACAAGCTTTTTGAAAACCAGACGCTCCTGAAGCTCCCGGTATGCAGGAACGGAAAAACCGAGGCAACGGTCGGAATGCAACAGGACATCTGGGAAAAATGGAAATAATCATTTCATAGTCTGACGGTTTTCATTTCAGCTGATTTATCATGTTCAGGTGCCTTACGTAAAGTTCCGTTATGTTGCTCCTTATTGTAAGGCCGCCCTGTAATGACATGTGGTCTCCCCGATAGGTCGGCATGACATACCAGATTCCCTTTTCCAATTCCAGTCCGTCCGTTTCTGAATATCTTTTTGACGGCGCAAAGTCAGGAGCCATTGCTGATATAGTGTTTACAAGTCCGTCGTTTTCCTGCCACTCTTTTGAAAGCTCTATTCCATCGTATGTGGTGCCCTCGAATTTTCCAAGCTTGGTTGAACTTCTCCTGAGCATTTTTTCCGTGATTTCTGGAATCGGTTCCTGTGTTCCGTCTTCTGCGGTTTTTGTTGAGGAACATGGGAAGGAAAAATAATACGCACTTTTAATTGTGGTTATCCATCTGTTCATTTCTGCGGCATTCTGTATGTGCATGTCAAAATCTGCATAGTCGTATTCCGCACGTCCGTCTTTTTTCGGAGCATTTGTTTTTTCCATCATTTTTTCGGAGCTTGATTTTTCATCTGGATTTTCATCAGGAATGTGGTATGCTGACGTTCCGTTGTGGGGTGCCGCCAATGCAGTTACGGAATAAATCCAGTCTGCGTGTCCACCGGCAAAAAGAGGACTGAGTTCATTTTCCGGAGTTGCATTTCTTTCTGCCTCCGAGCCTTCAGACATCAAATGTGCAAGCAGGCGAACCGTTGCTCCACCGAACGAGTGTCCCAGTATGTTGATTTTGTTTTCCGAATCCCAGCGCGGAATCAGCGGATTTTTTGAAAAGTCCCTTCCGTATCTTTCGTGGCCGCATCTTGTCGAATGTTCCAGACCGTAATCCGTTTTCGTTCCGGTAAGCTGTGCGTAGAGTTCACAAGCCCTGTCCCATGCACTTCCCTGAGGAGCGACCGACGCATCGTAGCATGAAAATCCCTGACGGCGGAGCTGCTTAATCAGAGACCCGTTTTTCATTCCCCAATACGGAAAGAAATTGTTAAGGAAATCGTAGTGTCCCCAGCCTGAAAGTCCGTGCACGAAAACATAAGTGTAATTCGTGTTCCAGCCGGATTTGTCAGTTTCGCTTAGCAGGATTTGAGTTGATTTGCATGAAAATGTAATCAACATTGAAACGGTTAAAAAAATTAAGGCAATTCGTTTGAACTTCATAGATAAACACTATCAAAAAAAATTGGAAATGTAAACACATTTTATAAAATTATATTTTACACAATCTTTTCAATTCAAATTTCAGGAAACGTATCAACAAGCCTGCAATTTCCGATATTATAATTGGAGGCTTTTATATTATGGAAGAAAATTTATCCGGCGGTGATTTTTTGGGGCAGTTTTTCAATATGTTCGGGGACAGGCTTCCGGTTATAATCGCCGTTGTCTCGGTGACTGTCCTTGTATTTCTTGCAATCGGCATTGTGATCGGAAAAGCGGTTCAGGCGGCAAAGACACAGAAGATTATAAAAACGGAGCGTGAAAAGGCTGTCAAAAGAAGCCGTGAAGTTTTGGGCGGACAGTTCGGTGAGCAGGTCGCTCCATATCTTCCGGGCTTTCCATGTAAT
>JAFOTA010000227.1 GCA_017421145.1 Treponema sp. | reverse complement strand
TTGCTCACATGTCCTAAAATGATAAAACTTTGCGCACCAAAAGTCAATCACCCTGGTTAAAGCGCTGAAAACCGGGTGTCCCTCTGCTTTGTATAAGATTGATTCTGTCTACCAACCCGGTTGCATCATCTGCATAAGACCCACGCAAATTTTTCATGCAGACCATAATACGCAAGGCAAGCCCGGAAATCTTCTATCCGTTGAAACGCTTGAGGAAATTCCTGAGCCTTTCAGTAGAAGGATTTGTGATTATGCCGCTTCCTCCCTGCTCGACTATCGTTCCGCCGTCCATGAAAATCAGGTGGCTGCACAGGTCACGCGCAAAAGACATCTCGTGGGTTACGACGACCATGGTCATCTTTTCTTCCGCAAGCTGCCTGATCACGGAAAGTATTTCACCGGTAAGCTCAGGGTCAAGCGCACTTGTAGGCTCATCAAACAAAAGCACCTTGGGTTTCATGGCAAGCGCACGTGCAATGGACACCCTCTGCTGCTGTCCGCCTGAAAGCTCGCAAGGATATGCAGATTCTTTTCCCGAAAGACCGACTTTTTCAAGCAGTATGCGCGCGTTTTCTTCCGCATCTTTTTTCGGAGTCTTCAGCACCCTCACCTGAGGATCCGAGATGTTCTGCATTACCGACATGTGGGGAAAGAGATTGAAATTCTGGAAAACAAAACCTGATTGCATCGCCGCTTCACGCAGGATTTCTTTTCCGGCATATTTTCCGTCAGAAACTATTTCCCTTCCGCATACGGATATCGTTCCGCCGTCAACTTTTTCAAGCTGGGATATGCACCGAAGGATAGTTGATTTTCCGCTTCCGCTCGGTCCTATTATTCCGAGTGCCTCGCCTTCATCGACTTCAAACGATATGTCCTTCAGAACCTGAACGCCGTCCTTGAAAGATTTCCTTATATTCTTGACCGAAATTATTCCCATCATGAGCCTCCGTAATCAGCCGTACAAAAAAGATCCGCGCAGCCTATTTGTAGTAGCTTAGCTTTTTTTCCGCAAATGCAAATGCCGCCGATACCGCCCAGTTCATGATGAAATAGAACGCTCCCGCTATGAAAATCGGTGTGGTGGAAGAAATCCTGCTGGATGCCGTCTGTGCCGTGCGGAGAAGCTCAACCACGCCGATCACCGAAACGAGTGCAGTGTCCTTCACCAGAGTGATCACTTCGTTGCCCATGGAAGGAAGCACAGTCTTGACAATCTGCGGAAGTATGATCCTGAAAAACGTCTGCATGCGGGTGTAGCCCAGGACTTTTGCCGCCTCATACTGACCTTTTGGAACGGCCTGTATGCCTCCGCGGTAGATCTCAGCGAAATAGCACGCATAGTTAACGGACAATGCGATTATGCTTGCCGTGAACCTGTCGTATGAAACGTGGAAAATATAATACGGCCCGAAATAGACTACGATCAGCTGCAGCATGAGCGGCGTACCGCGGATTATGAGCAGAAACGCGTTGACCGTCCATGCAAGCGGCTTTATCTTGGACATCCTTCCTGCGGTGAGAGGAAAACCAAGCGGAATCGAAAAAAGCAGCGTAAGCCAGAAGACTTCAAGCGTAACCAGAGTCGATTTCAGCATTGAGAGTATAACGTTCAGCATTCAGGATCTCCCGTAAAAAAATTCATAAAAACGGATTCTATTTGCCTATCACGCTGATGTCGGATCCGAACCATTCCGTAGAAATCTTTGCAACCGTTCCGTCGGCCGCCATTTCTTCAAGAGTTGCCTGAACCTTGTCGCGGAGAGCTTCGTTTCCTTTTTTGAACGCAATGCCGTATGATTCCGGTGAAAGACCTTCTGAAAGGATGATGAACGGTTTTCCCGTCGTCTTTATGGAATAGTCTGCAACCACCTTGTCCATGACCACTCCGTCAACACCGCCGATTTCAAGATCGTTGAGCGCGGTTATGTTTTCCTTGAATTCAACTATGCCTGAAAGGGATTTCTTGAGATCTTCAGCTTCATCGAGAGCGTCGGCGGCACTGGATCCTGCCTGTACACCAAGTTTTTTTCCGGAAAGATCAGAGAGCTTGGTTATTCCGGAGCTTGACTTCACTACGACTATCTGTGCGTTGTTGAGGTAAGGTTTCGTGAACGCAAGGTTTGATTTCCTTTCTTCAGTAATAGTGAATCCGTTCCAGATGCAGGTGATCTGCTCGGTGTTCAGCTCCTGCTCTTTTGCTGCCCAGTCAATCGGCTGTGCGCGGAATTTCATGCCAAGACGGCGGCAGACTTCTTTCGCAAGGTCTATGTCGTATCCTACTATCTCATCCTTTTCGTTGCGGAATCCCAATGGAGGGAAAGAATCATCAAGACCAAGAACGAATTCATTCTGCGCCTTCTTTCCTGAACATGACGCAAAACCAAAAACAACCAGAGCGGCAGCCATAGCAGCCAGAACCTTTGACAATTTCATTATGTGACCTCACTTCCGGGAAAGACGGAAAATCTTCCCCGATGCCGCCGTAAAATTAAAAAGCGGCACGCGCCATTATACATGAAATCATCATAACTTACAATTGAGGGTTTTCCCTGTGATAGACATGTGAGGCATGCTTCAGGAAATCCGAGACACGCTGTGAAATCTGTCCGTCAAGCGCACGCCACTTCCAGTTTTTACCGACTGTGGAAGGCTCGTTCATCCTGCCGCTTCCGTCAAGGCCGAGCAAATCCTGCATCGTGAGAATGCAAGTGTTCGCAACCGTTGACATAGCTTCAAGCATCATGTTTTCCGCAAATCCTTCGTCGCCGCATCTCATGTATGATTTTGCAAGCTCATAGTCTTCCCTGGATATCACGTTTTTCCATCCGATGATGGTATCGTTGTCATGGGTTCCTGTGTAGACGACCGTGTTCCTTTCGTATTTGTGGGGAAGATAATCATCGTTTCCGCCCCTGGAATCAAAAGCAAACTGAAGAATCTTCATTCCGGGAAATCCCACGTCGGAAAGCATCCTGCGCACTGAATCTGTAAGGAATCCAAGATCCTCGGCGATTATCGGAAGCTCCCCGAATTCCTTCCTGATTTCAAAGAAAAGCTCCGCACCCGGTCCTTCCCTCCAGCATCCGTTTTTTGCATCAGGCGAACCGAACGGTATGCAATAGAATGAATCGAATCCGCGGAAATGGTCGATCCTCAGAACGTCATAATTCCTAAGGCTGATTTCAAGGCGTTTTTTCCACCATGAATATCCGTCGGCTTTCATCGCACCCCAGTTGTAGACAGGGTTTCCCCAGAGCTGGCCTCCTTCGGAAAATGCATCGGGAGGACATCCGGCAACTTCAACCGGCTTAAGGTCGGCATCAAGCGCAAACTGCCCGGGGCTTGACCAAACGTCAGCACTGTCAGCGGCAACGTAAATCGGAATGTCTCCTATTATCTTTATGCCTTGTCCGTTCGCATATTTTTTGAGCGCATCCCACTGCTTGTAGAAAAGATACTGGAGTATTTTATAGTAGGAAACACGTGAGGCGCATTTCAGAGACCATTCCTTGACTGCAGAAGGCTCCCTTTTCTTTATGCCGTCTTCCCAAGTGTCGAAAGCACGTCCGCAGTGAGCATCCTTTACCGCCATGAAAAGCGAATAGTCGTCGAGCCAGTATGCGTTGCGGCTGCAAAAAGAGTCGAAATCAGAAGGGACTTTTTTCTCGAAATTCTCCTGCACCTTTTTGAAAAGCTCATGCCTCTGTTTGTAGAGAAGGCCGTAGTCAACCGCCCCTGGATCACCGCCCCAGTCAACGTCCTCCCAGTCGGAGCGCGAAATAAGCCCGTCATCTTCAAGAAGCTCAGGATCTATGAAATAAGGGTTTCCGGCAAAAGTCGAAAAGCTCTGGTACGGGGAATCACCGAAACCGGTCGGCCCGATCGGAAGTATCTGCCAGTATGTCTGGGATGAACCGTGAAGGAAATCAACGAAAGAATAGGCATTCCTACCCATGGTACCTATACCGGTTTTTCCCGGAAGCGACGAAATGTGCATGAGGACGCCGCCAGCCCTTTTATCAAGCAAAGTCATATTCTCAACCTTTTATATTATTTTCATGCGGTTATGTCCGCAACGCTCTCACCTTCAACCAATTCGAACGGAATCAGCCTGTGCGAAGGGGAGCTTTTGTTTTCTATGCAGTCAAGTAGGATTTCAAGGCCTTCATCTGCAAGCCTGTCCTCCATCTGCCTGATAGTGGTGAGGCGCGGTATCATGTATTCGCCCAGGGATATGCCGTCGAATCCGATTACCGATATGTCTTCAGGAACCTTCATGCCCATGTCCCTGAGCTTTCTGATTGCGCCTATCGCCATCGCATCGGACATCGTGAAAATCGCCGTGATACCGGGATTTTTTTTCATGAGCGACTCTGCGGCAGAAAATCCGCCTTCGAAGGAGTATTTCGAAACCTCATATGACGAATCGAAATCAAAGGGAACTTTCGCGCCTTTAAGGGCCTTCATGAAACCGTCGTACCGGACGCGGGAAAGCTCGGAATCCAGGGTTCCCCCGATAACGGCGATTTTCGTATGTCCGTTTTTCAAAAGATACTTCGCGGAACTGTATGCAGCCTTCATGTTGTCAGTGCTGAGGCTGGAAACATATCCGCTTTCCAGGGAACTTGCGGAGCTTGAAATCAGTATGCTTGGAACGTGAACCTTTTCGAATTCACCGCCGAGCCTGTCCGGGCTTCCTCCCAGAAAGATTATGCCGAGCGGCTTCAGTGAAAAGTAGACCTTCGTCGCGCTGATTCCCTCATTGTCGTTTTCATCCAGCACGATTACATCAGCCGAATACGAAAGCGACTCAAGCTTCCTTTGTATCCTTTCCAAAAGACCGTTCAAAAGAGTGCTCGACGTTCCTTTGACGATTATGGCAAGGTTCTTGCGCTCCTGGCTCTTGAGCTGCTTGGCGTTCGCATTTACGACGAAACCATACCGCTCCACCACGGCCATCACCTTTTCCCTTGTCTTGTCGCTCACGTCGGGATGGTTGTTCAGCACCCTCGAAACGGTACCGACGGCGCATCCGCACTCCCTTGCAATGTCTTTTATGGTCATTATCCTTTCACAGCTCCTGCGATTACGCCCTTGATTATATATTTCTGCGAGAACACGTAGAATATAATTATCGGAATAATCGACACGACCAACATGGCCATGAATCCGCCGTAATCCGTTGAACCGTATGCACCCTGCATGGCGAGCTGGATTGCAACAGGCACGGTCTTATGGTCAGAGCCGAGAATCAGGTACGGAAGAAGATAGTCGTTCCAGACCCACATGGCGTTGAGTATCGCAACGGTTATGGCAGTGGGCTTGAGCATGGGGAACACCACAAGGAAAAAAGTCTGGAGAGGATTGCATCCGTCGATTGTCGCGGCTTCCTCAATCTCCAGCGGAACGCCCTTGACGAATCCGGTGAACATGAACACGGAAAGTCCTGCACCGAAACCAAGGTATACGAGAACGATTCCTGCAACGTTGTCGAATGCGAGCGTGGTGACCATGAAAGTCATAGTGTACATGACCATCTGGAACGGGACGATCATGCTGAATACGAAAATATAATAAAGAGCCTTCGTAAGCTTGTTCTTTACGCGCACAATGAACCATGCTGTCATGGAAGTGCAGAGGATTATGAGACCCACGGATGCGATGCTCACCCAGACCGAGCGGAGGAACGCAAGGAAGAACCCGGAAGTCGTAAGTCCGTTGATGTAGTTCTCAAGCCCCACGAACATGTTTCCTGCAGGGAGGGCAAAAGGTACGGTCGAAACATAGAGCCTTGACTTGAACGAGTTCATGAACACCAGAAGTATCGGGAAGATGAAAATCACCGTGAGGACAACCAGCAGCCCGTAGACGAATCCGATTCCGATCTTTCTATCATCTTTTCTCATGATTCAATCTCCTTTCTGTTCGTGAGCCTGAGCTGAATGAATGCAATCAGCGCGACGATTATGAAGAACACGGTTGCCTTTGCCTGTGCCACACCGTGCCAGTTTGCGTTTCTGTTGTAGAAAGTCT
>JAFOTA010000226.1 GCA_017421145.1 Treponema sp. | reverse complement strand
GGGAACCTCCCTTAAGGGCTCCCTCCTTACTTTTTGCCTACGTCCCACTCCTGTGTTGCAAAAGTCCATTGTTCTTGTCATGCTGAAGCCCTGAGATTAAAAAAATTGTTGTTCTCCATGCAAACCAATGATTTTTATGGAAATGTATTGTTTGTTCATGCAATCTGTTCCGCAGATATACTTTTTTTTCATGCTGAGTCCATGAACAGATGTCCTGGCTGGCTTGAAAAAAACCGGTTTTATATTTATTATTGTCCGTTATGATGGAATTGAACAGCAAACAGAGAAAATTTTTGGAAAAAGCCGCGCATGATTTGTCTCCGGTAGTGATTATCGGGGCTTCGGGGCTTACTGACGGAATCAAGCAGATGACTGACGTTCAGCTGGAATCACATGAGCTTATAAAAGTTTCTTTCAATGAATACAAGGATGAAAAGATTGAGCTTACGGAATCCCTTGCGGAGTCATGCAATGCAACCGTCGTGCGCATAATCGGAAACAAGGCGATTTTGTACCGCACCGCAAAGGAAAACGAAAAACGAAGGTATGAACGCCCGTTGATGAAGCTTGCAAAAAAGTCCTTGTCAAACTAAACGTTTTTTATAAAAAAGGAGCTGTTTTTGTTTTAACAGCTCCTTTTCTAATTCTGCATGTTATTTCGTCAAAAGCGCGTTGATTGCCTTTACGAATTCGTTCGGATCTTTGAGTTCCGCGCCGTCAATCAAAAGCGACTGGTCTAACAGGACTTCGCTAATCTGGTTGACGGTTTCCTCCGGTACGTCGCCCTCAAGTTTTTTGACAAGCGGGTGGTCTCCGTTGATTTCGAGAATCGGCTTCACGAAACTTGCGTTTCCCTGTCCCATTGCCTTCATCATGCGTTCCATCTGGAGTGAAGGATCGTTTTCGTTAATCACGACACATGCCGGGCTGTCGGAAAGTCTCTTACTCAAAACAACGTCCTTTACCCTGTCGCCGAGTGCCTTTTTGATTTTCTCCTGGACAGGCTTGAAAGCTTCTTCCTTTTTCTTTGCCTCATCCTTGTCCACGCCCAGTTCTTCGTCGCTTCCTGCCCTGTTGACTGCCTTAAGGTCAAAGTCCTTGTATTTTCCGTATGAAGGAATCACTATGTCGTCGATTTCGTCGGCCATGATCAGGACTTCAAATCCCTTTTTCTTGTATGCTTCAAGGAGCGGGGAAGTGCGCAGGTTCTTTTCATCAGTACCGGTTATATAGTAGATTGCCTTCTGGTCGTCCTTCATGCGCTGAACATAGTCGGCAAAGCTCGTCCACTTGTCGTCGCCTGTTCCGGATGCGTCGGTGCTCTTGAAACGGATGATGTCGGCAATTTCGTCGCGGTTTGCATAATCGGAGTAAAGACCTTCTTTGAGCGGCCTGTTGTATGAGCGGACAAATTTGTTCCACTTTTCGATTGTCGCCTTTTCTTCGTCGGTCGGGTTTTCTGAAAGACGTGCCTTGTCAGCTTCTTCACCGAGCTTTTTGAATTCGGCAAGAAGTTTTTTAACGGAAGATGTCTTGATTGTTTCAAGAATCCTGTTCTGCTGGAGGATTTCACGGCTCACGTTCAACGGAAGATCTTCTGAATCGATTATACCGCGCACAAAACGGAGGTATGCAGGCAAAAGTTCCCTGTCGTCGTCGGTGATGAAAACGCGCTTTACATAAAGTTTCACTCCGCTCTTGTAATCTGCCTGGTACATGTCGAACGGCGCAACCTGAGGAACATAGAAGAGAGTGGTGTATTCCTGGGTTCCCTCCGCGTGTACGTGCGTGTACATGAGAGGATCGGTTCCGTCGTGGCTGATCGTCTTGTAGAAATCGTTGTAGTCTTCCGGCTTAAGCTCGCTCTTGTTTTTCTTCCAGAGTGCGCTTGCGGAGTTGACCTGCTCCACTTTGTTTTCGGTTCCCTCTGCCTTTCCGTCCTTGTCATACTTGTTCTGTGTGTAGTGCAGGTAGATCGGGAATGCGATGTGGTTTGAATATTTTTTGATCAGCTCGTCAATCTTCCATCTGGCGGCATAATCTTTGCTGTCGTCGTTCAGGTGGATTTCGATGGCTGAACCGACCGTATCTGCCTTGTCAAATCCGTAGAGCTTTGCTGCATCCGATGCCGTGTCAAGCTCGTCGATTTCATAAGCGTTTGTTCCGTCGCTTGTCCAGTGCCATGCCTTTCCGTCACCGCCGGCTTTTCTTGTGTATACGTCAATCCTGTTGGCTGCCATGAACGCACTGTAGAATCCGACTCCGAACTGTCCGATTAGGTCTGAATTTGCGTTTCCGCTTGCCGAAAGTTTTTCGATGAACGCCTTTGTTCCCGAACGTGCGATAGTACCAAGGTTGTCGGTCAAATCCTTGTCGTCCATACCGATTCCGCAGTCTTGTACCGTCAGAATCTGTTTTGTGTCGTCAAATGTGATGTCGATTCTCGGATTGAACGTCAACGCCTTGAATTTGTCGTCGCTGACCGTGAGGTATTTAAGTTTGTCCAATGCGTCGGATGCGTTTGAGACAATCTCCCTCAAAAAGATGTCCTTGTTTGAATACATTGAGTGGATAATCAGCTTTAAAAGCTGGTTGACTTCCGTCTGGAACTGATATTTTGCCATTTTTAGCCTCTAAAACAAAGTTTTCGTATAAATAATATAGTAAAAAACATGTCCGTAAGGCAAATTTTTTTTGTTCCGCCCGTTAAAATGGATGCAGGGTGTTTTTATGTCCGCCACCTGATTTTTTTTAAATAAAAATTCCCTTAAATTAATTTTATGACAGCAGACTTCATGACGCAATC
>JAFOTA010000225.1 GCA_017421145.1 Treponema sp. | reverse complement strand
GATGACGGTTATGGAGTGAGGTACAATTATGCCGAATATGGCGGTGGAATCTATAACGTGGGAATTATTTATTTAAATACCGGTCACATCTCATACAACGGATCTTCTGATAGCGGTGGCGGAATAAATAATCAGAGCGGGACCATTAATATGAGTGGAGGAACGATAGAGGGCAACTATGCACGATCGTGTGGAGGTGGACTTTTTATAAATGTTGTAACTACAGCAATAACAATGACCGGAGGTTACTTTTATTCAAATTCTGCAGCACATGATGGTGGCGCTGTTTGGATTGGTGATGCGGAATTCGAAATGACTGGTGGAACAATAGGTGGATCTAGTAAGGATAATACCTGCGGTAATGAATATAATGGTGGTGCAATTTATAGTGGCAGCACCCATAGTACATTTATGCTTGGCGGAACTGCACAAATTCCTGGCGGCTCAGAAAAAGTAAACGATATATATCTTCGTCCAGGTAAAACAATTGATTTAAAAAGTCCGCTGACTGCATTCTCCCCAGCAGCAAAAATTACATTGGAAGACTATACATACAATACGCAGGTAGTTAAACCGTTAGGTGGAGTGACCAACGGTGACGTATATGATGCATGTGCGCCCGGTAAATCTCTTACTTTAACTTCTAATAGTTATCGTCTTTATCTGGCCGATAGTGGTTATACAAGCATCAGATTTAGTGATATTTCTAGTTATCAAGATATTGTAAACTACCCGGGTTTAGGTAACTGGGATGTATCAATTGGTGTATCAGCATCAACTGATGAAATAGGAAAAAAAGCTGTCCTCATTAAATTAGACAACACTACCTATGCTGTTGGTCTATTATCCTTTGACACTCTGACAGATGATGGCAAGAGGCCTTTGTCTTTTTACTATAAAATTTATAGTGATACTGGTTCATATTCTGCTACGACTATACAAGATGATAATGCTAATTGTAATGATGGGGGATTGTTTATAAATTTGAAAACTGGAAACTATAGTTGGGCCGTGCCAGGTGATAGTGCGGTTAACTATAATATCAAGATTGAATTTGAGTCTAACACGCAATGTAGAGTTCATAGAGTAAATGCTGGGGGTGTTCATGCTATACCATGATAAAACTTAGTATCAATCAGGCTGCTACCACAACGTTTTTGCCAATCCCGCCTATAACGCTGTGGCAGCTTATCCTTCAAGAAAAAGTGGAAAAAACAAAAAACCGCTTCTCTGGGAACGCCAAAGCAAGCGGTTGTAACAGATAGAAACGGGCGCCGTCCGTTTTTCGCATAAGTGCGAAGTCCATTTAAGCGCATTCTGCTGGACTATCTAATTAAAATATAATGCATTATTTTAAAAAGTCAAGTATCTCCGAAGGAACATCATTCAAACCAGTTTTCTATCTCAAGCCCGCTAACCTGTTGGATGGCTTCAAAGTGCTTTTTGTTTCTTGTAACTAAAACCATGTGGTTTGCAAGGGCTATGGCTGCTATCATGCTGTCGGAAAAGGGCACTGGGGTTCCAATTCGTTCTGCATCGGCTCGGATTTTTGCATGAATTCGGCTGGATTTTTCTGAATAGATTTTTACCTTAAAATTTTCAAGAACATCAGCATTTATATAATCCCCAAGAAAAGTCTTCTTTGCTCCATCTGCCATTTTTTCATATCCATAAAGAAGTTCGTGTAAGGTAGGAGAACAGATGGCGCAGTCAGAGTTATGTTCTGCAATTTTTTTAATCACATTAAAACTTGCATTGCACTTAATCAGTTCGGATACGATATTTGAATCCAGAAGATAGTGAGGTTCTTCATCATTATAATAATCATGTTCATTCATCAAACACTCCTTTAAAAATATCATCTTCCCAGCTTGTTCCTTTTGTTGAATGATCCCTTACATCAAATATCCTGTCTATTTCCTCGTCGGTGAGCGTGTCGTCAACTTTCTTTCGGAATTCTGCCGCACATTCAAGGATTGTTTTCTTTGGCCTTTGGGAAACAAATTTGTTGTACTCCTGAATTGAAAGCAGTACCCCGACGGTTTTATTTCTGCGAGAGATAAAAACTGGCCCGGTGGTTTCTGCCTGATGCATGTAAAGCGGCAATTTGTTTTTTGCCTCGTACATTGGAATTGTATTCATAGGAAGTCCTCCTTGAACAAAGGTTTCTTGAATCAATTATAAATCAATATAGCTATAAAATCAAGAGGAATATAGCTATCTATCATAAGCACATAAGCAAAAAAAAGCGGGCCCAGCCATTGACCAGACCCGCATTGCATTTTCCTACATTCCGTTAAATCACAGTTCCCGAAGGAATCTGGGCGGACTTCTTGATTATGATGATTCCGTCGGAGCTGTAGAACAGTCCATGGTCGCCATCCTCATACTTGCGTCCGTTCACATTGATGCAGCAGTTGTCGCCAATCTTTGCGTTCTTGTCGATAATCGCGCGGTTGATTTTGCATCCCTTTCCAATTCCGACATTCGGTACACCGTTCTTCTTGTTCGCCGCACGCTCGCACTCGTTTTCATAATAGTCCGCACCCATCATGATTACGCCGTCAAGGTCGCATCCCTCGTTGATAATCGAGCGCACACCGATTACCGAATGTTCAATGCGTGAGTTCGTGATAACGCATCCCTCGCTTGCAAGAGAGTTCTGCAATGTTGCGTTGTTGATTTTGCTTGGAGGAAGGTTTCTCATGTGTGTGTAGATTGGCTTGTCCTCATCGTAGAAATTGAATTTCGGGATTGGGTTGGTGAGGTCAAGAGTAGCATCGTAGAAGGACTTGATTGTTCCAATGTCCTCCCAATATCCATTGAAGATATAGCTGGAGACCTTCTTTGTCTTGATTGCTTCCGGAATGATTTCCTTTCCGAAATCGTTCTCCTTGTTGTCGAGCATCTCCTCCATTGCGTCCGCGTTGAAGATGTAGATACCCATTGAGGCAAGGTACTCAAGGTCTGCAGGAAGATTTTCGTCCCTTGATGCCGCAGGAATCTTCCAGTCGTCTATGTTCAGGTCCTTCGCCGGCTTTTCCATGAACGCGGTAATCTGGTTGTTGTCGTCAACCTTCATGATTCCGAATCCAGTCGCATCGGCTCTGTTGACTGCCTTTGCCGCAATGGTGATGTCGGATCCAGACGCAAGGTGCTGCTCCATGAATTTTTTCAAGTCCATGCGGTAGAGCTGGTCGCCCGAAAGAATGATGTAGTGGGTCGGATGTTGCACGCGGAAATGTGCCATGTTTTTGCGCACGGCATCGGCGGTTCCCTCGTACCATCCTGAATGTTCAAGTGTCTGTTCCGCAGCCAGAATCTCAACAAATCCACGGCTGAAACGGTCGAAGTTATATGAGTTGATGATGTGGAGGTGCAGGGACGCAGAATTGAACTGGGTCAGCAGGTAGATTTTCTTGTATCCGCTGTTAATACAGTTTGAGATTGGGATGTCCACGATGCGGTATTTTCCACCGAACGGGACCGCTGGTTTTGAGCGTTCCTTTGTCAAGGGGTAGAGGCGTGTTCCTTTTCCTCCACCAAGTATGATAGCCAGCACTCTGGGTTCTTCATTGTTGTTTGCCATACGATTGATTCCTCCGTAAACTATTATTAAATTATAAGCCCGGTTCATGGATTTTGCAACTTTAAAAATAAAATACTTCACAAAAAAGTTTAAAAACATCCATACAATATAACAAAGTATTTTTCCAAAAAAGATTGTTCTAGCATTGACAAGTTTTTTAGTTTCTCTATATAATGTTGACACGAAATAGGAATCTGTAGTAATATACCTTTGTTATACAGACGACTAAAATTTTATAGCGAGGTTTATATACTATGGCAGTACCTAGATCAAAAACATCAAAAGCTGTTACAAAGAGAAGACGCGGTGTAAACATGCATCTTGACGCACCGAATCTTGTCCCATGCAATAACTGTGGAAACCTGATTATGCAGCATCATGTTTGTCCAAAGTGTGGATTCTACCGCGGACGCCAGGTTATTACACCGGAAGTTAACGGCTGATTGTAAAGGAGAATACTATGGACGAACTGTTTGAGAAACTGAAGAAAGTTATCGTTGACAACCTTGACATCGAAGCTGACAAGGTAACAATGGAAGCAACTTTCCGTGGCGACCTTGGACTTGACAGCCTTGACACCTATGAGCTTATGTACAGCCTTGAGGCTGAGACTGGCGTAAAGGTTCCTGATGAGGTTGCCGCGACATTTGTCAAAGTACAGGATGTCTACGACTATATCAAAAAGCAGGGAAACTAATTAGCATTTGATATGGATAGGAAGCACGGCACTTTTGGGCTGTGCTTTTTTTATTCAAAATAAAGTTCATTTGGCCAGGAAATTTAATTTATGAACCAGCGAGATTTAATCTATGAATCAAAAAAAATGTCAGGTGAGAGGCGAAAGGAGCTTCAGGAATTCTGCCGCAACCTGAATATAAAATTCAACAACCTCAATATGCTGGACCTGGCCCTTCATCATAGGTCTTTTTCCAACGAGTGCGCCGAATACAGGGTTTACAACAACGAGCGTCTGGAATTTTTGGGTGACTCGGTGCTTGGACTTGTTACCGCCGCATTTCTTTATGAGGACATGATGGACAATCCAGAGGGCGACCTTGCAAAAATCAAGGCAAACGTTGTCAGCGAAAAATCCCTTGCCCCCATCGCGGAAAATGTCATGCACATTGATTCATACCTTGTGATGGGACGAGGAGAGGAGCTTTCCGGTGGACGGCACAAACCCGCGATTCTTGCTGATGCGGTTGAGGCGGTGATTGGCGCGCTCTATCTTGATTCTGGATACGATGCCGCTGAAAAATTTGTGCTTGAGCTGATTGTTCCTGAAATCCACAAGGTGCAGCAGGACAAGGGAAACAAGGACTACAAATCAATTTTGCAGGAATACTACCAGAAGGACCACAAGACATATCCCGTATACAAACTTGAAAACCAGCGTGGCCCGGACCATGACAGAATTTTTACAGTCACAGTGCGCCTCGGGGAAACAGTTTACGGTCCAGCCGAAGGAAAAAGCAAAAAATCCGCCGAACAGAATGTCGCAAGACAGGCCTGCCTGATTCTGGGACTGGAGAAGGACTAAATCCCGAACTTTCTTGGGCAAAAAAAATCCACCCGAATGAACGGATGGATTTGAGAGCGGTAGAAGGGAGTCGAACCCTCGTCTCCAGCTTGGAAGGCTGGGGTAATAAGCCGTTATACGACTACCGCATTCGTCAGTGCATTTAGAAATATATGACAGCCGCAAAAAAAAGTCAATAGCGTTGCCATAACTATTTGTTTTTTTTTCAATAAAATGATATTATTTCGTGTATGGTGGCTGCCAAAAGCGAATCTTTTCGGTGGTCGTTTCCAAACAAAAATGATGGAGGAAATCATGTTTAAAATCAAAGAACGCGGCTCAACCGTTAGCCGTGAGATTGTAGCTGGAATCACAACATTCCTTGCGATGGCCTATATCCTTGCGGTCAACCCGGATATCCTGTCACAGTCCGGCATGAACAAGGGTTCCGTTTTTACTGCGACAGCTGTTTCTGCGGCTATTGCAACTCTTGTAATGGCTTTTGTTGCGAATCTCCCTGTGGCATTGGCTCCCGGACTTGGACTCAACGCATTTTTCACCTACTCGGTTGTCCTTGGAATGGGATGCTCATGGCAGTTTGCGCTTACCGCCGTTCTTCTTGAGGGAATCCTCTTTATCATCCTTTCTCTCGTAGGTGTGCGCGAGGCAATCATCAAATCAATTCCCGCTTCGCTCAAAAAGGCGGTCTCCGTTGGTATCGGACTTTTCATCTGTATAATCGGACTTTCAAACGCCGGCATTGTCGGTACTGACACGGGAACTACAATCGGATTCGAGAACCTCAATCTGACGCACGCTTCCGCACTTGTCGCAGTAATCGG
>JAFOTA010000224.1 GCA_017421145.1 Treponema sp. | reverse complement strand
GTTTTGGTGAGAAAAAGATTGCCAAGAAAATTTTCCTTAATGACAAACAGTTTATAAAAGCAAAAAATATAAATCCATATCTTACTGACGGTCCTACAGTTTTCATAGAAAGCCGGGGCAAAAGCATCTGCAGGGTTCCTGAAATTTCTTATGGAAGTATGCCGATTGATGACGGACATTTGATACTTTCAAAAGAAGATGTGTATGCGTTAATCAAAGAGAATCCTGAAAATAAAAAATTTATCCGTAAATATGCCGGAGGAGTTGAGATTCTTCAAAATCTTGAGCGGTGGTGCTTGTGGCTGGTGGATGCAACGCCAAAGGAACTTCGCGCGTCGAAAATCATTTCGGAAAGAGTAAGGGCGACAGGGGCATTCCGCCGTTCAAGTTCCAGACCTCAGACTTTAAAACTTGCCGACACTCCATACCTCTTCGGTGAAATCCGCCAGCCGGATACAGCCATGCTCGTAATTCCAAAAGTGTCATCAGAAAAAAGGAGGTACATTCCTATTGCATTCGTGCAGCATTCCACGGTAATAAACGGAAGCACCCTTATAGTTCCAGACGCAAGCCTTTATGAATTCGGCATACTTATGAGCAACGTCCACAATTCATGGATGAGAACCGTAGCTGGAAGATTGGAAATGCGTTATCAATATTCCGGCAATATCGTCTACAACAATTTCCCCTGGCCAAATCCGACCGAAGAGCAAAAAGCAAAAATAGAGAAGACCGCACAGGCTATTTTAGACGCACGTGACAAATTCCCGGATTCAAGTCTCGCCGACCTTTACGACGCAAACTTTATGCCCAAGGAACTTATGAACGCGCACAGGGAAAATGACAAGGCTGTGATGGAAGCCTATGGATTCAGCCTGAAAATGAAAGAAAACGAATGTGTGACGGAACTGTTTAAAATGTATGAGAAACTGTCTAAATCATAACGGCCTGCTTGAAGATTTTTGCCTCATTTCCGTCCAGCTGGAAAAACGCATAGTCGCTTGGTTTGCGTCCTTTTTCAAAATACATTTTTGCAAAGCATTTCGGCTGGTTTTCCCTGGGCAGGCTTATGCTTCCCGGGTTCAATGCAAGGATTCCGTCACTGTCTGCATAGGAAGCCGTATGAGTGTGCCCGAACAGAACGGCATGTGCGTCATTTCTTTTTGCCTCATCGACCATGCTTTTTATTCCGGCGTAGATTCCGTATTTGTGTCCGTGGGTTATGAAGATTTTGTGTCCTGCAGCGGTGAGCATTACATCCGACGGTGCCGATATGCTGGATAAAGTTCCGGTTTCAGGATTTTTCAGGCTGAAAAATGCAAGGTCGTTGTTCCCCCTCACAAGAGCGATTACAGGCGGAATCATGATTTTCGGGTCGGATAAAAATGTTCCCAGCAGGCTCAGGCAATCACTTACGCCGTCTCCGCAAAAAACAAGGGCATCGCAGTTGTCGATATTTTTCAGGACAACGGCAAGGCTCCTTGTGTCACCGTGGGAATCAGAGACTACCGCAATTGTCGCGCACTCCTTTTGTGCAAGGTTTTCAACGGCATTTTCGTTTCCGTGAAAGAGAATACCTTCCTGCTCAAAAGATTTCAATGCATCCACTAGCGGCTCTCCAGCGTGTAATGATTCAGTGAGGTCATTCCGCTTCCGCTGTCAACATAACGGTGCACTTTTTTGTCCGGCCCCACGATTTTTTCGACGATTTTTTTAAGTTCTGCACCCACGTCGTTTCCCTTGATCATGTTTCCTTCAAGATTTGCAGCATAGCTTACCGTGTTTATGAAAACTTGTTCGGCATCAATGCTGTTCGTCGTCAAAACCACTTCATTGTAAGTCTTGTCTTCAACCGAATTCCTTTCATAGTCTATGATCAGCGAGCATGTGGATTCCTGACCGAGTATATTGTCCTGAGGAAAAAGCGAAATAACAGGGAACGGAATCTCTCCGCCGTACATTTCCTGATATTTGAAAAGCACTTCATGAGTGTCATCCGGTGCGCCAAGGAATATGATGGCTTTGATTTGTATTCCTTCAAGCATTTTCCTTAGCCCGCTTATTCCGTTTTTGAAATCATCCGGGAAATGGAGCGGATAAATCAGACCGCCGTTTTCTTCAAGCCCATAATAATCACCGAGCTTTTGCACTGATTTTGTATAGAATTCCTGATCATTGAATCCGTAGCCGAAGATTATGCACAATGCACCGTCTTCATTCGTCCATTTTTTTTCAGCAGGCGTGTTCTCATCCGAAAAATCTGCCGCGGCACTCTTTTTTGCCGTAGACGAGGATTTCCTTTTTCCGCAGGATATGCAGATTATAGAAAACATAATGCACAAACAAATAACAACAAAACGTTTCATAATGACCATTATAATCTTTGGATTGAAAAAATATCAAGTATGAATTAGAATTGGTAGGTTGACTGCCGGATATGCATTGAACGCCGGTTTTATCAGAAAAATGGAAGAGAAGTTATGGAAGAGAAAAAGTCATTTATACATAGAATATTCGGAAAAAAATCAGAGGAGCCTAAACGCCCCGGATTGGGCTTGATAGAACAGATCCGCTCGTCTTTGGACAATCTTGTGCTAAAAACCAATGCCCTCCCTGATAAGAATTTCGCCGAAAAAAAGAAGATTGAATCCCTGGACGAAACCGTGAATTCCATGTCCCAGGCATGTTCGATCGATGCCGCAAAGCTGGAACAGGAAATTCTTATGAACGTCACCCAAATCAGCAGCCTTTGTGATTCCGTCATAGCAGGAAGCAGCGACGAAAATTTCAAAAAAGCCCTTGCCGTACTCGAAAACCAAATCCGCGAAAGAAATCTAAGAAACTGCTAAAAGCTTGTTTAATCAGCCGTTCCCTAATATTTCCCCGGCGTAAGGGAAAAAAACAGTAGTCCATCGTGAAAAAAAGTGGTATACTGTGAAACATGGGTAAGGTATTTGTTTTCGTTAATCAAAAAGGAGGAGTAGGTAAAACTACTTCTGCGATAAATATTGGTGCCTATATAGCACAGGCGGGGAAAAAAGTGCTTTTGGTGGACTTCGACAGCCAGGGAAACATGTCAAGCGGTGTCGGAGTGAGCAAGGACAAACCTACTATTTATGAACTTCTTGCCGGGACTGTTTCTGCAGAAGATGCCGTGAAACATTCCTGCGTTGATAATCTGGATGCAATTACAGCTTCAATAGACCTTTCCGGTGCCGCCATAGAGCTTGTTGACCAGGAAAACAGGGAATTCTTCCTAAAAAATGCCCTTGAACCCCTCCGCCCGAAATACGATTACATACTTATCGATTGTCCGCCGTCACTGGGCATCCTTACCCTGAATGGACTTGCCGCTGCGGATGCCGTTCTTGTTCCAATGCAGTGCGAATACTTTGCCCTTGAAGGAATCACCCTTCTTCTTCAGACTCTGGAAAAAGTTCAGCAGACCATAAATCCGAGCCTTGTCATAGGCGGAATCTTCTTTACCATGTATGACAGCCGCACCAGGCTTGCTCAGGATGTGGTCATGCAGGTTAAAGGCTATTTCAATGATTTGGTCTTCAACACAATAATCCCGCGCAATATCAGATTGTCGGAAGCACCTTCCCATGGTGAGCCTATATGCAAATACGACCCAACGTGCATCGGTGCAAAGAGTTATGAAAAACTTTCGGAAGAGGTTCTGAGCCGTGGCTAAACAACAAAGACTTGGCAAAGGTCTCGGAGCTTTGATGAAAGAAAACGGAGTCGAAAGTTCCGAAGCCGCCGCATCGACAAAAAAAACAAGCATATCATCCTCAAAAATGAAGCTTCCCAAGGGTATAAGCAGCGATGAAAACGGAACCCTCTGGGTTGATCCGAATATTTTGAAACCGAACCCAAGGCAGCCCCGTCGTTTTTTTGACGAAGATAAACTTGCGGAGCTGACTGAATCCGTAAAGCAGGAAGGAGTTCTTTCACCGATAATAATTGAAGATGCGGAAGACGGAACCTTCTATATAATAGCAGGAGAACGCAGGACAAGGGCAGCAAGGGCAGCAGGTCTTGAAAAAGTTCCGGTGCAGCTTAGAAAGTATTCCGACAGCCGTAAGCTTGAAGTCGCGTTGATTGAAAACATCCAGCGTACTGATTTGAATCCGGTTGAAGAAGCCCAGGCATACTTTCAGCTTATGGAGCTTGAAAACATAACGCAGGAACAGGTTGCGCAGAGAGTTGGAAAAAACCGCTCGACCGTTGCAAATTCAATGCGCCTTTTGAAATTGCCTAACGACATGCTCGATTCCCTTGCATCCGGAAAGATTACGCCTGGACATGCGCGCGCACTTTTGAGCGTGGTAAATCCGCCTGATCAAAGGGTGCTTTTTGACCGCATAATAAATCAGGAAATTTCTGTACGTGAAAGCGAAAGGATTGCACAGACTTTTAACGGAGGCGGCCGTGCAGCAAAAGCCTCCAAAGACAAAAGTCAGGTAGATAAACGGGATCCGAACTATGTTAACATAGAACAGGAGTTTATAGATGCGCTTGGAACAAAAGTCGTAATGAAAGGAGATTTTGAAAAGGGCACAATAACGATAAACTATTTTAACAAGGACGATTTGGACAGGATTTACAACGTAATCACAAAGAAGGATTAAAGCCGATGGACGGTGCAGCTTCGTTTTTGGCGGTCTTTTTTTCTTCTGTTGCAGCATTCGTATCTACGGAGCTTGGCAAGTTTGTTTTGCTTTTGGTTTTGTTCGCAAAATATCCTTCAAAGCGCGGAAGATTTTTTGCAGGTGCCGGAAAGTATGCGGCATTGATTTTAGTCACTGCATGCTCAGCTTTTTTTGCTTCATATCTGCATAAGATTCCTGCACGCTATGTCGGGTTCCTCGGTCTCATACCGATTGGTTTGGGCATAAGGGAAATCTTCAGGAAAAAGGCGGACGAAAAATCAATTGCCGGAACAACCGAAGAAAGCGGAGAAAAAGTCATCTCGGCGGTGATTTACACAATGCTGGTTTTTCTTGCGGCTTCGGGAACAGATTTTGCAGTTTATATTCCGTTTTTCACCACAATCGGCGGATGGGAATATCTAACGTGCGCAATCGTGTTTGCCGTTTTGCAGTCGGTTATGTTGATTTTAGTTGATTTGGCGTTTAGTATTTCAATTATAAAAAGTGTAATGAAAAAAGTCGGGCATATATTGGTTCCGGTTTTATTGATTTTACTTGGAATCTATATTCTGTGGACAAACGGCACTGTTGGTTTTGTGCAAAACTTTTTTGCGGGTGGAAATTAGGAGGCGAAAATGGAAAACATAATTGAAGTAAATGATGCTGGATCTGAAATAAGCGGTAAATCTTATGCCAAGGCATATCATTCGATCCTTTGTGACGAAATGCCGGATTTTCTTTTGGAATATTCTTCACTTCCAATTGTGCGCCGCCTTGACGGTGTAGGACTTCTTTGCGGAACTGACTGGACTCCGCTTTTCAAAAACAAGTTCTTTTATTCCCGCTATGATCATTCCGTAGGAGTCGCGCTGATTATCTGGAAATTCACGCACGATAAAAAGCAGACGCTTTCAGGACTTTTCCACGACATTGCAATGCCGGCATTCGGTCATGTTCTTGATTTTAGAAACGGTGACACGGAAAAGCAGGAAAGCACGGAAGAACCCACGAAGCAGATGATAAACGAAGATTTGTTCTTGAGCGAAAATTTGTTCAGGGACGGAATCTACAAATATGAAATTGACAACTACCATAAATATCCTGTTGCCGACAACCCACGTCCTGGGCTCAATGCGGACAGGCTTGAATATATGTATCCTTCAGGATCTGCATTGTGCGGTAACTGGACTTTGGATGAAATCAAAACGAACTATTCATTTACGCAGCTTTTGAAAAATGAAAACGGTGAAGATGAAATCGGATTTTCTGATTTGGATGCCGCCGTTTTGTATACGAACAGATTCCTTGAAATCTCCAAGATCCTGCAGCAGAATGAAGACAAAGTTTCAATGAAGCTTCTGGCAGATTCCATTTCAAAAGCCATTGAATGCAGGTTCCTCTCCGATGATGATTTGTACGATCTCGATGAATTTTCAATCGTCAGGTGCTTTGACAGAATTGAAAAAGAAAACGTAAATTTGGAAGATCCTTCTTCAATCAAAGAGTTCTGCAAGATGTGGCGCACTTTCCGCGGCATGAAAGAAATCAAGCGTGCACAGGAGGCGCAGAAAAACGCATACAATATTTCACTCAATGTGAAGCAGCGTTATGTCGATCCTCTTGTAAAAACTGCATCTGGTCCGGTAAGAGTGTCAAAGCTCAGCAAAGAAGTCGCCGGCAACATAGAAGATTTCCTGAATTATAAAGATGCGGCATACGGTTCTGTAGCTTGGCTATAAAATGATTGCGTCCAAAAAAATCGTAATTGTCACGCAAGATTCGAAGATTGCAAAACTATTTCCGTCCGAATGTCAGATGGAAATAGTTTCATCAATAAATTTTTTGGACACCATGCTGTATGGCTTTGTCCCCGATCTGATTGTAATTGATTCGGTTTACGACGTTGACATACAGCAAATCCGTAAAAATGAAAATTTCACTTATGTTCCTTTTTTAGTCTTATCTGAAAATCTTTCCCTGCTCACAAAATTTTTTGATATGCTGAATCTTCCGCGCGTGATGCTTTGTTCTTCGCATGTCCTTGAAAATCAAAAAGTAAAAAAAAGAGTCATCCAGATTCTTGAATCAAGAAAATCTTTTTTGCCGCCGAAAACATCTGCCGTCGTAAAAAATTCCCTCCGCTTTATCGGTGAGCGCTTCAATGAAAATCTTACGCGGGAGATAATCGCAAAAAATGCCGGAACATGCACCGATTATCTTTCAAGAATTTTCAAAAAAGAAATGGGACTGAACCTCTGGGATTATGTCCTTGCCGTAAGGATAAATGAAGCAAAAATCCTTTTGGAGCGCACAGGCCTAAGCGTAAAAGAAATAGCTTCCAAAACCGGATTCAACGACCCGTCATATTTCAACCGGATCTTCCGCCGTGAATTCGGACTTGCACCTGGAAAAATACGGGAAAACTAAAATCCTAAAACCTAAAAATCAATAAATCCTCTGCCTCAAAAAAATTAAAAAAATTATGCAGATTTTTTTACATCGGTGATTTTCATTGCATATAAATAAAGTGAGGACAAAAAGACGGAGGTTTTATGAAAAAGATTTTTGCGCTCCTTGCCGGCATGCTGATTTTTTGCTCGTCGATTTTTTCACAGTCTGCAATGGAAGGATTTGAATTTTTGAACCGCGACATTTCGGAGATTTTTTATTCAATAAGTCTTTACCGCGGAATTGCAATCGTTGGGGATGATACGGTAAGCGGAAAAGCAACTTTCAGATTTGCCGGTGAAGATTTTGATTCTGCATTCAATAGTTTTTTGAAAGCACAAAGATTGTACGTTGAAAAATCAGAAAAGACTTGGACGGTTTCAAAAGTTTTGTTTACCCCTGATGATTCCGGCGGATATTTTTTGGATGCATCCGATATCAGACCTGTTTCGCTCGTTGATAAAATCAGCCAGAAATTTCAGTGCGAGATAACTTTTGATTCATTGTCCGAAAATCCTGTTACGCTACACACCAGCGGAAACAATCCCATGGATTTTGTGGATGCCGTTACAAGGGTTCTCGGAAAAGAATATTATGCCGAATCAAATGACGGACATTTTAGAATCAACAAAGTTTCATCACAGAAAAAATCATATTCTGCAGAACGTGAAATGGTTACCGTAAGAAAATATGATGAAAATGATTCGGAACATTTTTTGGTCGATGTTCAGGATGCATCAGCCGGCGTGACGCTTGAAGAATTATTTTCAGCAGCCGGAAGGGAATTCATTTTTGCCTGTGATACAAGTTTTAGAATTAAAAGAGTTTTGTTCAGCGGCAAGGATTTTGAAGACACCCTGCGTTTGATTTGTTCGAACTGCTCGCTGGAAGCCATGGAATCTGACGGAATCATTTACATACTCCCGGATTCATCTGTCGGAAGTTCCCTTTCTGATACCGGAAAAACTTGGCAGAAGCACAGCCTTTCATATTATTCCGTTTCAAAAGCAGTTCCGTTGATTGAAAACCGTTTCGGCAGGCAGACGTTGATTCCGCTTGAAGATGAAAACAGCTTTTTGTGCTTTGCAAAAGAAGACGTACAGAATCAGATTGCAGATTTTATAAAAAGTTTTGATGCAGCAAAAAATTCATTTGTCGTAAAGCTGCGCTATATCCGCACGGATGATTTTTTGACTCATCTTCCGCCCGGTGTGTTTGCATCGCAGATTGTAAAAAGCACTCAGGATAACGTTTTCTTTTTCAATGGAAATGAAGCACAGCATGAACAGCTTTTGGAATATCTTAATGAAGTAGATTGCCCTGTAAAACGGCTCCGCTATGATCTTTTGGTCATGCAGTATCAGTCAACGGAAGATGCGTCATGGGAAAATTCTTTGTCGGCCAGAAGACTTTCGCTCGGTGATTCAAATGATCTTTCAGTTTCGTTGGGTTCAGTCCTTGATTTCAATCTGGATGTCGTAAGCGCGTTCGGTTTGAAATTTGCGGCATCGCTTCAGTCTGCAATCAATGAAAACAGGGCGCAGGTTTTTGCTGACACGACCTTGCATGGAGTGAGCGGAGGAACGATCAACTTCGTGAATACAAACACATACCGCTACCGGGACAATAATATAAATCCGGAAACAGGAACTCCCATCTATACCGGTGTCACAAGGGAGATAGCGTCAGGATTGAAAATAGATGTGACCGGATGGATAAGCGGTGACGGAATCATAACAAGCAAAGTCACTGCATCAATTTCAAGACAGGGTGCGGACTTGTCATCATCAACCGGAAACCCGCCGCCGACAAGCGAAAAAATAATAACGACGGAAGTCCTTGGAAAAAGCGGAGAGCCTATAGTACTGAGCGGACTTATTCAAAATGAAGAGACATGGAGCGAAAAGCGCACTCCCTGGATTTCAAAGATTCCGCTGTTGGGATGGCTTTTCAAATCGAACAACCGGACTACTGAAAAAACAGAAATGGTAATTTATCTTGTTCCGCATTGGGAAAACGATGAGGAAATGAACAGTGAAAAAAACAGCGTAATGGATTTCAAAACAAGGATGCTTAAAGCCGCAGATTTGGAGGAATGTTTATGACGGATAAAAAAGATTTTGCACTGTCTCCTGTATTTTGCCTTCACAATGGAGCCGTGGTTTTAAATCAGGATGAGTCATCCGTTGTGTTCGGTCTGCTGAATGAAAATGATGAGGATTTGAAATCCCGTCTTAGAAAAGCGGTTTGCTCCAAGCTGAACGTTCAGGAAACCGGATGTGATTTTGTAGCCGTTGATAAAGATGCTTTTAACAAGCAGATATCATGGATGTTTTCGCACGATGGTGAAAGACCGTCAGAAAAATTCCAGCCGGGGAAAAAAGAGGAGCTTTCTGAAAATGAAGCCGCGGCTCTTTTGGAAGCGTTGATCGGAAATGCCGTAAAAGCAAATGCAACGGATATTCATATAGAAGGAAATGTTGTCCGCTACAGGATTTTGGGAAAGCTTTGTCATGAAATTGAACTTGGTGAAGAGCGCCGGAATGCTGTCTTGCAAAGAATAAAGCTGCTTGCCGGTTTGAATGTCGTTGAGCACAGACGGCCTCAGGACGGACACTTTGCATTTTTTATAAATGACAGGAGGGTTTTTGTAAGGGTTTCAAGCTTACCGACCGTGGGTACGGTATTTGAAGAAGAGTCCGTTGTTATGCGTCTTCTTGATCCTGCCAAGATCCCATTGGATTTGGACAAGCTTGGTTTTGAAGAAAATCAGATTTCTGTCCTGAAAAAATTCTGTGCACTTGAAAACGGACTGCTTTTGATTTGCGGCGCTACAGGTTCAGGCAAATCAACGACGGCTGCTGCCATGCTTGAGGAAATAAGAAACAACGGTAAGGATTCGAAAAAAATCATTTCGCTTGAAGATCCACCGGAATATTTTTTGGAAGGTGTAAGTCAGGTTCAGATTCAAGATTGTCATGGTCTTGGTTTTACGGAAGTTTTGAAAAGAAGTTTCAGGCAGGATCCCGATGTTATTTTCATCGGTGAAATCCGCGATGGAGAAACCGCTGAAATTGCAGTGCAGGCGGCGTTGACCGGTCATTTGGTTTTGGCGACTTTGCACACTGGAACAATCGGTCAGGCTGTTTTGCGCATGTATGATCTTGGCGTTCCACCAAAACTTGTAAATGCCGTTTTGTCCGGGATAATCGTTCAGCGTCTTGTTGAAGGAAAATTGTCTGCAAGAATTCAGGAGCTTAATCCTGCTGATTTTTTACAAAAAGAGGTTTCGTGATTTTGAGCAGAAAACAAATTTTTCAGTTCACGTCAACTTTGAGCGAGCTGCTTTCATCTGACATGACGCTTCATTCTGCATTGGAAATTATGAGCGGAATGACAGGATTGCATAAAAACTGCAACATGGCCGCCTGTGAAATAAAATCGTATCTGGCGGAAGGCTCTAAATTTTCGCTTGCTCTGAAAAAATGTCAGATTTTGAATTTTGACGAAGCGTATATTGCATTTGTTTGTTCGGCAGAAAAAAGCGGAAATCTTGAACGCACGGTAAGTTTTTTGAAAGAGCGTGAAAAAAACAAAGTCAACAGATTTACAAAGCTTTTGACAATGTGCGTATATCCTGGCTTTGTGATTTTGCTGACGTTTATCGGCGGACTTATTATGTCGTTTTATTCGACGAAGCTTGTCGTTGATTTGACCGGAAATTTTGATTTTGATGTTTACAAAAAAAATGTCGTGACAGGATGCATAGAAGCGAATTTGTTTTTGCTTTTTTCTGCAGCTGGCTTGATCTATGTTCTGAAATCCTATTTGGATAAAACGATTTTGCTGGATGTCTTTACGGTTTTGGATTTTGTGACTGAATCAGGAGTAGAGCTTTGTTCTGGATTGGAAACCGCTGTTCTGATTGCAGAGAAAAATATGAAAATCAAAAACCAAATTTTAAAAACGATAGAAGATATTTATGGCGGTAAAAAAATTGGGGAGGCAATCGGCAACTTTGGGAAAAATTTCAAGCTGTATGCGCAGGTTGCAGAGCATTCGGGACTTTTGAACAAAGTGTTCAAGCAAATATGCGGCTCATTAAAATCAAAATTTTCGAAAACGGAAAAAATCTGCATGGAGCTTATTAATCCTGTGATTATGTGTGTCGTCGGAATATACATAATCATTCTGCTGAAAAAAATAGTCATGCCGGTTTTGTTTAATTTTGGAATTTAAAATTATTTTTGGTTGATTCAAATCAAATAATCGTCACTGTAATTTTGGATTTATTGATTGCAATCAAAAATAATTTTTTAACGGAGGATATAGTGAAAAAACAGATTCGTAAAACAAAAATGATGGAGAAACAAAATGTTGACAGAAACAGTAAAAACGCAGGGTTCACGTTTGTTGAGACTCTTGCAGTTTTGGCAATCGGAGCAATCATTACAGCCGGTGTCGGAATATCGGCATTCAAGGCGATTGAAACGGCCAGAGAATGTTCTGCGAAAGAAACTATCGCTCAGTACAAATCTGCCCTTCAGTCCTATTACATCGATTGCGGTACATTCCCTTCAACTGAGCAGGGGTTGGCGGCGTTATGGGAAAAGCCCGTTCTTGTTCCTGTCCCGGCTTCATGGCAAGGACCGTATTTGGACAAAGAAGTCAAGCCAGATCCATGGGGAACAAATTACGTCTATGCCAAAAAAGGTTCATCATCCTTCCCTGGTGACTGTCCTGCAAATCTTCCTTATGCAATCATTTGCTATGGGGCGGACGGAGTAAAAGGCGGAGAAGGTCGGAATGCGGATATTGTCTCGTGGCGTTAAAGAATCTTGCGGTTCAACCATTCTTTTTTCGGTTGCTTTGATTTTTGCTTTTTCGGTTGTCATGATCGGGTTGGTTTCATGGATCAATCTGCAGCATGAGAAAGTGAGAAAAGAGTACAGGCAGTTTTATGAAAGCGGATATGTCGTTCAAGATTATGAAGAATCTTTTCGCTCAGGAGAAAATCCATGAAGCTGATTGAGTCGCTTGTATGCTGTGCCTTGCTTGCTGTTTTTTCAGCATTGACCGGCGGCATGATCATAACATGTTCCAAAACATATTTTTTGACACAAGAGCTGAAGCATGAATTGAGCCGCGATAAATTTCTTACGGAAGGATTTGTAAAACTGTGCAAGGAAAAAGACGGTGACGTTTTAAAAGATTCGCTCATTGAATGGAAGAAAATCTGCCTTGCCATGTGGCCGCTTGATTTTTTGACAATTACAAAATCAGGAGACTGCTTTTTGGAAAAATGGAGCTTCAACGGAAAGATTACGCTTGTAAAATTTTCTGCTGATGAATCAACAATCAAAAACTAAAACGGAAAATATGGGAAAAGTTGTAAAAAAATCTGACTATGAAGTTTATACGTTCACCATTCCAATAAGTTTGCGCGGTAAAAAACGTAATGCGTTTATTACCAGGGAATTGGAAAAAAATCATCCATGTTTTTCTCAGCAATGCTGCTTTGACTCAAAACTGAAGCTGAACAAAGGAAAGTTTCAATCAATCGTTGCTGTTATGGATAAAGTCAAGCTTTTGGAATACCGGGGAAAATCAAAGTGCGGAGTCACTCTTGAGGGAATAAAGAATTTTAAATTCTTCAATGGAAACAAAAAACATTTTATTGCCCTTATGATTGTGCTTCTTATTATTTCTCCGATTGTTTTTGGTTCTCTGTTTGCCGGGCATAATGAGAAAAAAACAAAAGAAGAATTTCCGGTCATTGAAAAAAACATCGGGGAAGTAAATGCCGTTCCATCTATATCTGCCTATGATTTTTTGGAAAACCTTTTTCAGCGCATTAAATATGAAAATGGTTCTGTATTGAACTACCGCTATTCACGTGAAAATTTTTCACTGGATGATTTTGGAACGAAATTTTCTCTCGACGTAAAAAATATATATCCAGAGAGATTTGATTTTATTGCGCCGGAACAGTCAGCGGAATTAAGCCGGAGTTTTTCACCTGTGTCATATCAGAATAAGGAACCGTTTTTTTCTATGTCATATGCAATCTCCGGTCAGGATATTTTGCCTTCTGCACCACTTGGTCTGGATACAATGGCAAGTTTACGATCTGTGATTGAAAAGAATGGAATAATAATTTCTGAAAGCTCTGAAAAAAATTCGTTCAGCTTGATTTTACCGGAAGAAGCATTTTGTAAATTCTTTACGGATTTATGCAATGAAATGCAAGACCTTGGTTCGGATGTCAAGCTTCTTGAAATCACAGGTAGCGAGCATGTTTTCAATGTGAACATTGAGTTTTGCAGCCAAGAGCAGGAAAAAGAAAAATCTGAAATTTCTTTGTTGGCAGATTTCTGGACTTTATTTTCAGAACGGAATCAAACAAATGAAGATTATTTTGAAAATGAAGAAGCAAAATCAGAAGGAGATTTGTATGAAGCGCAGAATCAAAAAAACGGTGAAAAAATCGGCAGCATAATTGTAAAGGACGGCAGGAGAATTTCATATTACCGCGATCAAAACGGAAAAATAAAAGGAGTTGAAGAATGAGAAAAAGTTTTTATTTCGTATTGTTTTTATCCTTGTGTTTGAGCGGATGCGCAACATTGAGGACTGAAACAGACACGATCCATGGAATGATTGTCACGGATTCAAATGCACCGTTGGCAGATGCGGATATATTTGTAAAACAAAAAATAATCGGGCGCACGAATGCAAACGGATTTTTTGAAATAAATGTTTCCCCTAAGTCAGATTTGAAATTTACTGTGTCCAAACCCGGATGGGAAAGAAAAGAGATTCATGAAACGTTCGTTGATAAAACGCATCTTTATGTTTATCAGATAAGCAGCCTTGAACCAGTTTATTCTGAAATTGAAAAGGCTTTGGCAGAAAATGATTTGTGTTCTGCAGAAAATCTTGCAGATGATTTGGAAAATAAGCATGGCGACAAAGAAAATGCGCTCTTTTTGAAATGCATTATTTCTTATAAGCGCGGTGATTTTGAAAATGCACGGAAATATTTTTATGAATCAAAATCTGTTTCTGATAAAAATCCTGCCGTGAAAAAGTTTTATGAAAAAATAGGAGAAGAGCTTTGCAAAATTTCAAAATAAAAAAACTTATTCCAAAGTTTATGCTGGCAATGGCATTTGTGTTTTGTTTTGCGGCTTTGTTTTCTGCTTGCAATCTTTCGTTTTCGGCAGGCAGTCCATATTGCATAACGGATCATTGTGTCGTTGTCGGTGAAGAAGGACGGTATCATAAGCTTGCCGGTGCATACATAAGCGTTATGAATAATTCTGAAAAAATGATTTTATCAGGAGACATTTCTTTTACCTTGTTTGATTCTGAAGGAAAACAGTGCGGCTTGATAAGCGTCGTAAGCTCAAGCGTTGATCTGAAAATTCGGCCTGGTGAAGAAATAAAAATAATCGTTTCGCTTGATAAATTTGTGGGAGCAAATCTGCTTGCATCATATCAGCTTGGATTCGTTCATTTCACAAAACTTAATTACGAGGACGGCAGTGTTTGGATCGATCCTCTTGGAGCAAATGCAGGATGGTAATGGCTTTGAAAAAATTTGTTTGTATGGGCATAGGATTGCTTTTATTGCTAGGCGTATTTGCAGCCTGTACTTTTGAGGCATCCAGCAACAGTGGAATTTCAGATTTAGATTCTGCCAATGAAAAAAAACAGTGGACTTTTTTAGTTTACATGGCAGCGGACAATAATCTGGAAAATGCTGCAATAGAAGATTTTAATGAAATGGAAGCATCGGATTTTAATTCTGATGAAATTAATATCATAGTTTTATTTGACCGCAATAATTATAAAGATTGTAATGATTCGGATGAGTGGAAAGGAACGCGGCTTTATGAAATCTTGAAGGATGAAAACGGAATGAACAATGCCATCCGTTCAAAAAGAATTTCATGCAAGGCTCTCGGAATTTCTACCCGGAATGATGTGTCATTGGATATGGGCAGTCCAAAGACGCTTGAAGAATTTTTGAAAAGTACGGTTGATTTTTATCCGGCGCAGCATTACGGGCTTTTTGTTTGGGGACATGGAACCGGATATAGAAGTTCATGTGCAGGCATAAAGAAAAACCGTGCCGTAGCATTGGATGACAGTGCAAATTCGTTTATGGAAAATTGTGCCGTTGCTTCCGCGGTCAAAAATGGAATGAACGGAAAAAAACTGGATTTTATAGCTTATGATACATGCTTCGGTTCAGAGCTTGAAGTTGTATACGAGTTTCCTGAGGCTGCGGAGTACTTTATAGGCACTCAGAACGTTCAGGTGGAATCCGGTTTGAATTATCAAAAGATTTTTGAGTATGGGATTGAAAAATCAGAGACGGGACTTAGTGCAGGTGAATTTATTCTAGGCAGATTGTCAGATGATATGAAAAATGATTTTTCCGTAATAAATTTATCTGAATCTGAAAATGTATTTTCTTCATTTGAAAAATTTGCTTTGCATGCGGCATCGTTTATACTAACAAAAAGTGACGGCAAAAATATCCGGGATGAAATCCTTGCGAAAGGAGATTGTTTCAGAAGCTTTGAGTCCGTCAATAATCCGGTTTATGTAAATGTCATGTCGCTTGTGGATTTGCTCAGCACGAAGTATGCAGAGCTTGATGATTATAAAAATCAGCTTCATGAGTCCTTGAAAAAAATGATTGCGTGCTATCAAGGAAAAAAAGAGAATCTTCCTTTGGGAATTTATTTTTGCTCCGTTGATAATGCGAATGATTTGATAATGAATTTTTCACCATATTATCTTAACGGTTCCAATTTGGAAAAACAATGCTCGTTCGTAAAAAAATCGAAAGGCTATGTCTTGACGGTAAAAAAATCAGGAAGCCTTTTGGACAAGTTGTTTGAAAATTATAATTTTTAGATTTTTGTTTCCAAGGATTTGCCCATGTTCTTGGACAGCCGGCTTATGAATTTTTTTTGTAAGCCATGGATTTCGGAAATGATCAGATTTGTTTTCTGAACATTCACTCTTTTTTAACGGAGATTTATGATTAAAAGTAAAAACAAAAAATTGTTGGCTGCACTTGTTGCCGGTATTTCTGTTTGTTCAAGCGTGATGCCTTTATCTGCCGGTGAAGTAAGAGACCAGAACAGCCATATGTATGGAGGCGGTTTGGGAACAAGCACACAGCCGTCATCAGGTGGAAGCGGCTCTTCAGGCTCAACGTCATCGGGTACGACATCTGGAAGCGGAACGTCGTCAGGTTCTGGAAAGACAAATACAGGAAACTCATCCGGGACGGGAACGAATTCTGGAGGCAACACCAATGCTTCATCGGGTAGCGGCGGAAATACGAATCAGCCTTCTGATAACGGGGACAAACCGACAAATAATTCCGGCTCAACGAATTCTGGAAAAACAAATAACGGAAGTTCAAGCTCAAGCAGCAGTTCCCAGTCAGATTCCGAGAATTCATTCAGCAAGATAATTTCAAGATTGAAGGGAGTATTGTCCGGTTTAAGTGATGCAGAAAAAAAACTTTTATCTGATTTTACAAATCCTGACAGAAATTATTTGGGAAAACAGGCTTTGAAAGCAAAGGTTGTCGCTACGCTTCATGCACCGAATTCATCAGGACTTGCAAGCAATGTAAGTGAAAAAGTCACGGCAACAAAAACTGTCGGTGATCCTGTCGTAATAAGTGCCGGTAAATTTTTTACCTCTGATGCTGATCTGTCCTTGAATTATGGAAGCAGTGTATTTGATGTTGTGCGTAGTTATTCATCTCAGGAATATCCTGACGGTGCATTGGGAAAGAACTGGTCATCCGTTTTTGATGCTCGTATAATCAGAGGCTTCGGCGATGGTGATTATAATCTGCTGAAACAAAAAATAGAGGAGTGCAAGCTTTCATATGCCGCTGCATGTGAAGAAGTATGCTATTCCGGCGTAAGTGTTGATTGTACGGTTGAAATGAATGATGCCGCAAATCAAATTGCAGAATTGGAAAAGCTTTGCAAGGAATTTGAAGAAGGTAAAAATAAAAATTCTGAGCTGAATAAATATGTAGCTCATGGATATGAAGATTTTGCCTCTCAAATGAACCCGGACGGCCTTATTATGGTTGAATCGGACGGGAGCATCTATAGTTTTTCTTATTCACGCAAAGAGCAAAAATATCAGGGTGTAAGCCCGGAAATAAAAAACCGCATTTCCATAGAAAAAGAAAATGACGGCTTTTTGGTCCGCTACATTGATGGTACGCTAAAGCATTTTGACAAGTGGGGAATGCTTTGGAAAATCGAAGATAAATTTTCATCCTCAATTGAGTTTGAATATTTCGATTCGATTGTAAATAATGTCCGCCGCGTGCATAGCGTTTCAAAAAATGGAATCCCTGTTCTTGACGTTGAATGGAAAGAAAACAGAATTTCAAAAATAACGGATTTAAGAAAATCTATTTGTGTTTCCTATAAATATGATGAAGACGGCTCTTTGATTTCTTTCATCGATTCAGATGGAGATGCATTTGCTTATGATTACGATTGTGATGGTGATCTTGTAAAAGTAATAAAACCGGACGGCACTTTTACGCATATTCAATATAGCACGAATGGAAAATCAAAGGCAAAAAGAGTTGCTTCTGTTACGAACGAAGAAGGATTTGACGAATATTTTTCAGTTGATGAATCGGCTGGAAAAACAATCTATACGGATCCTGACGGAAATCTTTATATCTATAAC
>JAFOTA010000223.1 GCA_017421145.1 Treponema sp. | reverse complement strand
GGCTTCCATTTTGGACAATGCATCTGATCTGATTACGGAAGGAATCTATTACACAGAAACGCTTAACCGGACAGGTAAGAAAACTTCCATTCCCGTTGCGGTAAGGACTATAGAAACTGCACTGCCGAAAGAAAAAGTTTCAGCCCGGATTTCTGTGTCTGCTGCTCCTGCCGTGACTCTTTCGGGCGCAAGCTGTGCATCCCCTGCACTTTCAAATGCATCCGTTTCGATGACCGGCGTTAAATCAATCCTTGATTTTAACGGAGCGCAGTTGGTAAAACAAAGCAGCTGAAACTATTATGATTTTTGAGGCATAAGATGATTATTGATTTTCACGCGCATATCTATCCTGAAAAAATTGCTGCACGGGCAAGCAGTTCAATCAGCAGATTCTATGACAACGCTCCTATGGCATGGAATGGAACGGCAGATGAGCTTATTTCATCCGGTAAAAAAAACGGGATTACAAATTATATCGTTTGTTCGGCGGCTACATCTGTCGGCCAGGTTGAAGTGATAAATGATTTTATAATCAAAGAATGTGAAAGGCACCCTGAGTTCATCGGATTCGGAACCATGCATCAGGATTATGCTGATTTTTCTTCGGAGCTTGAAAGAATCAAGGCAGCCGGATGCAAAGGAATAAAGCTCCACCCGGATTTCCAGAAATTTTCAGTAGATGATGATTCAATGGATAAAATCTATGAAAAGATTGAAGGGCTGAACATGGCCATCCTCTTTCATGCCGGTGACTGGCGCTATGATTTTTCCGGACCAAAGCGTTTTTTGAACCTCATAAAAAAGCATCCTGATCTGAAGATTGTCGCCGCACACTTCGGAGGGTACACGGAATGGGAAAATTCCATGCATTATCTTGTCGGTCAGAAAATCTATTTTGACACCTCAAGCACTTTGTGGAAACTTCCGCCTGATAAAGCCTTGGAAATGATAAGGAAGCACGGTTCGGACAAATTCCTCTTCGGTTCTGATTTCCCCATGTGGGATTTTGCCGGGGAGCTTGAAAGATTCAATGCGCTCGGCCTGACCCCTGAAGAAAAGGATGCCATATTGTATAAAAATGCACGGAGACTTCTGGACGGATTGAATTAATTTGCAAAAATGAAAATTCCCTTCTATAATAATAGTATGAAAAGAAGTATTTTTTGCGCTGTATTTGTTCTTTTGGCGCACTTTTTGTTCGCACGGAATTCGTTTTTCGATAATTATGTCTACCAGTCATGGAACTCTTTTGGATCGCTGAACGGGACGACCGTCACTGATATAGCCCAGACATCTGACGGATATATCAACATAGGAACCTACGAAGGTCTTGCACGCTTTGACGGCGTTACATTTACGACCCATAAGCGGAATTCAGAAAATGACCTGACCTTTGTTTCGGTCCGCGCAATCCTTGAAGACTCCCGGGGAAATCTGTGGCTCGGATCAAACGACGAGGGGCTTCAGAGGATTTCCAGCACATCAAAGAAAACCTATACGATGCAGAACGGTCTTCCGAACAATTCGATCCGCTGCCTTGCCGAAGATAAGAACGGAAATGTCTGGGTAGGAACTGCTTCCGGCGTTGTCTACATCACTCCTGAGGGACACATGATAACTCCCCAGTTCGAAGCCGGAACTATATACAAAGGAATTATCGCCACGTCTTTTTATTGTGATACTGCCGGACGTATGTGGCTTTTGACGTCAAACGAGCGCGGGCTTTTTACTTTTTCCGAAGGTATTTTCAAAAAGAGGTCTGAGCTGGAGCCTTATGGAATTTATTTTGCAACTTCAATCTGTCAGGATTTGAAAGGAGTATTCTGGGTCGGGCTTGGTGAACATGGGCTTCTGCGCATTGAAAACGGTTCTGTGCAGAAAATGGAAACCGGAACTCTCATTGACGACACTTCGGTTACCGCAAGCTATGCCGCAGCTGACGGGACTTTATGGTTCGGAACCGAAAAAGGACTCGTTGCTTTATCAGATGGAAAATTTTACGAATACGACGGCGACATTCTTGACTCGGCAAAAATCAACAGGATAATATGCGACCGTGAAGATAATATCTGGATAGCGACCGACCGGAACGGAATCGGAAAACTTACGCACGGAAAATTCAAGATGAACCGTCTGGGTGTTACGGTCAACAGCATCACGGAAGACCGATCCGGAAAGATTTGGGCGGCGACCGACAGCGGCATTGTCTGCTATGAAAACGATGTTCCGGTTGAAAATCTGCTTACGGAGTATACGAAAGGATTGCGCGTCAGGGATGTCCAGGCAGTAAAAAACGGTGATTTGCTCGTGAGCTGCTACACAAAACCCGGACAGCTCCGCTATGACGGAAATGAAATACAAAGCTGGACGACGGACAATGGTCTTGCGGGAAACAAAGTACGTGTTGCAATAGAAACGAAATCCGGTGATATTTATGCCGGCACTACGACGGGGCTCAGCATAATCCATGAAGACGGATCCATCAAAAATTTAAAGCAGGCAAACGGGCTTGAAAACGAATATGTAATGGCTCTCTACGAAGATACGAACGGAATTATCTGGGTGGGTACTGACGGCGGCGGAATCTATCTTCTGCAGGATGAAAAAATTATCTCCCACCTTGAATCTACGGATGGTCTTGCCGGAAACGTGATTTTTAAAATCACCCAGGAACTTGACGGTGCGTTCTGGATTTGCAGCGGAAGCGGAATCACCCGTTGCCCGGATTTTGACAGCCGCACGAGGGTTCCGAAAGTTTTTGAGAACATGAATTCCGAAAATGGAATAGAAACGGATTCAGTGTTCCAGATTATTGCGGATACCACCAATACTCTCTGGATGACGAGCAACCACGGAATTTCATCTGCGTCGCTTGAAGACATCGAAAGCACTATAACAGGAAAACGCAAGACCATGTCGGTGAAATTCTACAACAGAAATGACGGGCTTGATTCTGACGGCCCCACATCGACTGCAAAAAGCATAATGGACAAGTTCGGCCGCATCTGGTTTGCCATGGTTGACGGAATTGCAATCTATGATCCGATGAAGGTCATGGAAAATCCCGTTACTCCTCTCGTGCAGATTGAAAGCGTGGTCGTTGACAATGAGGTGGTTCTTGACAACAAGCTTTATCAGAATGAGCTTTCGTCAATAACGCTGAATCCTGGAACGAAGCGCGTTGACATAACGTACACAGGGCTGAGCTTTGATGCACCTGAACGCCTTACATTCACGCACAAGCTGACCAATTTTGAAAATAATTTCAGCGCACCGGCTTCTTCACGTACAATTTCATATACTAACCTGAAACCGGGTGAACACCGTTTCCTTGTGAATGCGATAAACGGAGACGGATTTTATTCAGCGCAGGCGGAGGCGGTTCTTTTCTTGCAAAAGCCTTTCATCTACCAGATGCCTGGATTCTGGATCGTCCTTGCGGTGATTGTTCTCGGAAGCCTTTTTTTGACTTTCTATATGAAGCAGCGCAGGATGATGAAGGAAAACGCAAGGCTTGAGCGCATTGTAAAGCTGCGGACGGCAGAATTGAATCTTGAAAAGGAAAAGTCCGATGAGCTTCTGCATGCCATTCTTCCTGAAGAAATCGCCAAGGAACTCAAAGACGGAATCCATTCAATCGGTCAGGATTTTGATGACGTTACCGTTTTGTTTTCTGACATCGTTTCGTTTACCAAAACTTCAAGCGGTCATTCTGCATCTGAAATCGTCGATGCGCTTAATGATTTGTTCACAAGATTCGACAAGCGCGCACAGGAACACGGCATAGAAAAAATCAAGACGATCGGAGACGCTTATATGGCCACTTGCGGACTTCCTACGCCGAATGAAAAGCATGCACAGCTTATGATTGATTTTGCAAAAGGCATGTTCGAGGATTTGGCAGAATACAACAAGACCGCAAAAATTCAGTTCAATCTTAGGATAGGTCTTAACAGCGGACCTGCGACTGCCGGAGTTATCGGGCGCACGAAATTCATCTATGATGTATGGGGCGATACTGTGAACGTTGCAAGCCGTATGGAAACAGCTGCCAATCCAGGCGGCATACGTGTTTCGGAATCAGTGTTCAAGCATATGGCTCCTGGAGAAAACGGAATAAAATTCAGCGGGCCGGTTGAATGCAACGTAAAGGGCAAAGGCATTATGATAGCCTATGACGTATTATAATCAGAACGTAAATGAACCGAGAGAGAAATTTTGGGAGGAGATATTATGAAAAAGATTTTGGTTTTTGCCGGGGGAATTTTGCTTTCGGCATTTGTGATCGGCTGTAAAGGAAAACAGAATCCTGACAACGTTGTAAAAGTCGGGCTTTTGCATTCGCTTACGGGAACCATGGCAATAAGTGAAACTGCCGTAAGGGATTCGGAGCTTCTTGCAATAAAAGAAATAAATGAAGCCGGCGGTGTGCTTGGCAAAAAGATAATGCCTGTTGAAGCTGACGGAGCGAGCGATCCTGCGACATTTGCTGACAAGGCAAGGGAACTAATTTCCGATGAAAATGTTGCGACAATTTTCGGCTGCTGGACTTCTGCATCACGTAAAGCCGTGAAACCTGTCGTTGAAGAATTATACAACCTTCTTTGGTATCCCGTTCAGTACGAAGGAATGGAAGCTAGTCCGAACATAATGTACATGGGTGCGTCTCCGAATCAGCAGGTGGTTCCTGCCGTGGATTATTGCGCTGAAAAATTCGGTAAGCGCATGTATCTGATTGGAAGCGATTATGTTTTCCCGCGTACCACAAACAGGATTATCCGTGCTCAGTTCGGGGAGCTTCAGGCTGAATGCGTAGGTGAAACTTATGTTCCGTTCGGTCATTCTGATTTTTCTGCAGTTATAAACGAAATACTTGAAGAAAAACCGGATGTAATAATCAACACGCTGAACGGCGATTCAAACGTCTATTTTTTCAAGCAGCTCAAGGATGTTGGAATCACTGCGGAAAAAATTCCTGTGATGAGTTTTTCTATTTCAGAGGAAGAAATCAGCATAATCGGCGTTGAAAATTTCATCGGGCATTTTGTCGCATGGAATTATTATGAAACGACGGAAACGACAAAAAATCAGAAATTCGTCGCGGATTATAAAAATGAATACGGCATGGACAGGGTTACCGGAGACCCGATCGAAGCAGGTTATATAGCCGTCTACATGTGGGCTTCTGCATGTGAGAAAGCCGGAAGCTTTGATGTTGAAGACGTGCGCATGGCCGCAAAGGGATTGAGCTTCACTGCACCGGAAGGAACGGTAACCATCGACGGAACGAACCAGCATCTTTACAAGCAGGTGCGCATCGGAAAAATCAACAAGGACGGTCTTATCGATGAAATATGGGCGACAGCCGGAGCAATCAAGCCGGATCCATATTTGAGCACATACGAATGGGCAAGAGGACTCTAATATGAACGTCAGCAGTACAATAAAATATATCGGGGTTGATGACAAAAAAATAGATTTGTTTGAAGGACAGTTCGATGTCCCTAATGGAATGTCATACAATTCCTATGTGATTGTTTCCGACAAGATTGCCGTCATGGATTCCGTTGATGCAGATTTCGGAGATGAGTGGCTTGCGAATTTGAAGTCCGTGCTTTCTGAATCAGGCGGAAGAAAACCGGATTATCTTGTAGTTCAGCACATGGAGATGGATCATTCGGCAAACATAAAGCTTTTTGCTGATTCATACCCGGATGCAAAAATCGTCGCTTCGAAAATGGCTTTTACGATCATGAAAAATCTTTTCGGAACTGATTTCCCGGAAAGGCAGATTGTCGTAAAAGAAGGTTCGGTTCTTGAGCTTGGTGGTTCGGAAGGAGAACATGCACTGCGCTTTATTGCGGCACCGAACGTGCATTGGCCTGAAGTGGTGATGACTTATGATGAAAAAGAAAAGGTCCTTTTTTCTGCCGATGCATTCGGAAAATTCGGAGCCTTAAGTTTTGATGATCCGGAAGGATGGGCATGTGAAGCAAGGCGCTATTATTTCGGAATCGTAGGTAAATTCGGTGACAGCGTGCAGGCTCTTT
>JAFOTA010000222.1 GCA_017421145.1 Treponema sp. | reverse complement strand
ATATGACAGGTGGGGATACTTCTTTATTGCACCTTTCTTCATCATTTATTTGGTTTTCTCTCTTATTCCGTTGGCAATGACATTTGTCAACACCTTTGTTGAGCAGTACAATGTCGGACTTGAAACGGAAGGACCAAATTTCAAAGTTCCTACCTATTTTCAGGGACAAGAAAAATTTTATACACCTGATATAAAAGGCGTTCAGGATGCGGTGGATGCGCTCGCACTTTCTGGAACGGTTGATGAGCAGACTGTTGCAGCAGTAAAAAAGACAATCTTGAATACTGCCGGCAATTTTGACAAGTCTAATAAGTCATTCAACTCTGCTTTTGATAAAATGGCAAAGCCGTATCTGGGAAAATCTCCAAAAGAGCTTACCGATGCAGCAAAAGCTTTTATTTCAGAAGATCGTTGGAGCCTTCAGGATATCTACGGAAAAGATTATGAAAGAGCTCTTACAAGTCTTGATAAGATGAGTGCCGAAGCAAAGGTGTCTTCTGTTGATGAGGAATTCACGGCAAAAGTAAAGAACAGCCTTGCTTCTGTTTCAGGAATTCCAGACAGATTCCTTTCTGCCTTTGACAAGCTTGCAAAATCTTCAATGGGAAAATCAGCAGGCGATTTCGCAGAGTCAGCAAAGAAACTGGTCGGAAAGACAGAGTGGGCACTGGTCAAAAACTTCAGGACTGTATTCCAGAGCGATATTTTGAAATATGGTTGGAACACAATCATCATGTGGATTTTGGGATTCATCCCGCAGATCGTAATCTCTCTGGTTCTTTCTGTATGGTTCACAAATACAGAGCTCAAGCTTAAGTTCCAGCAGTTCTTCAAGACAGTTATCTACATGCCTAACTTGATCATGGCATCTGCATTCTCAATGTTGTTCTTCACATTGTTCTCAGATGCAGGTCCAATCAACAGCATTTTCATAAAAATAGGCTGGATGGATGCAGAAAATCCGATGCGCTATATGCAGGATGCAGGATGGACAAAGACTTTGGTCGCTGCCATGAACTTCCTCATGTGGTACGGAAACACGACCATTCTTTTGATGGCTGGTATCATGGGAATTGACGAAAGCTTGTTCGAGGCTGCCCGCATTGACGGAGCTTCACCGACACAGGTATTCTTCAAAGTAACCATGCCCCTTTTGATGCCGATCTTCATCTATGTATTCATTACATCTATGATTGGTGGTATCCAGATGTTCGATGTTCCTCAGATTTTGACGAATGGTGCAGGAACTCCTGACCGAAAGTCAATGACATTGATCATGTACTTGAACAAGAACTTGTCAAGCAAGAACTACGGTGTTTCAGGTGCAATCTCCGTGATATTGTTCGCAGTTACCGGTATACTCAGCTCTATCGTTTATAAGTCAAACATGAAGCAGTATCAAGGAAAGGGGAGGTAATAAATAATGGATAACGTCGGATACAAAAGTCAAGCAGCAACGCTTACAATCAGAAGAACTGTATGCTATATAGTTCTTGTTATTTTGGTATTTTTATCACTCTTTCCGTTCTTCATTTTGATTGTCAACGCGACTCGTTCTCACGTTCAGATTCAGAATGGTTTCTCTGCATTACCGGGAAGCTTCTTCGGAAAGAACTTGGTCAACTTGTTCAGCAACAAGAATATCCCGATCCTTCAGGCTCTGTTCAACTCCATCTATGTTTCATTCATGTGTGCAGTGTTGACGACATACTTCTCTGCCATGACAGCGTATGGTATCTACATGTACCGCTTCAAGGGTAGAAAGAGTGCGTTCACATTCATCATGGCAGTTATGATGGTTCCGACCCAGGTTTCAACACTCGGTTTCATCAAGCTCCTCACAACTTTGAACTTGATGGACAAGTTGCCGTCATTGTATATTCCTGCAATCGCAGCACCGATCGTTTTCTTCTATATATATCAGGCTATGGAATCAACACTTCCGTACTCTATAGTAGAAGCGGCCCGCGTGGATGGATGCAACGAATTCCGCACATTCAACACGATAGTTATTCCAATGATGAAGCCGTCAATCGCTGTACAGGCAATCTTCAGCTTCGTAAGTTCTTGGAACAACTACTTCGTTCCTGCTTTGGTCATCAGCTCAAAAGAGAAAAAGACAATCCCTATTTTGATTGCTCAGTTGCGCTCTGCTGATTATTCAAAGTTTGACCTTGGACAAGTGTACATGCAGATTTGTATTGCAATCGTTCCTTTGATCATTGTCTATCTGTTCCTTTCAAGAAACATCGTTTCTGGTGCCACAGCTGGTGGTGTAAAGGAATAAAAAAATGCAGCTGTTCGGGAGCTTCGGTTTTCGGACAGTTCAATGGATTTGACGTAACAAGCTTAAAGTCAATCAGGCTTTTTTGATTCTTGCTGCAAACGACATCAATCCTTTTTTCACCCTCCATTTTTGGGGGGTGTTTTTTTATGTGCTATTTTCATCTGATCTGTCTGAAACCAAAAAAATCGAAATAAACTTTAAAAAAAAATTGACAAAATAGAGATTTATGCTAAAATTTATTAAGCTCTGTTATTTTTACGGAGTAAAAAAAAGTTTTCATAAGGAGATGAAAAAAATGGAAATTGCTGCATTGGTATGTGGTATTGTATCCTTGGCAGGATGTTGGATTCCTAGCATGGGATGGATTGGCTCAATCTGTGGTATTGTCGCTATTATTCTTGGTGCTATTTCAATCAAGAAGGATTTGCCAAAGAAGAAGCTTGGAAAAGTCGGTATGATTCTTGGTATCATCGGTTTGGCTCTGGGTATCATTATGACAATCGTATTCGTGGCCTGCACAGCTGCTGTTCTTAATGCTGGTGGACAAGCTGTGTTGGAAGCATTTAACTAATAGGCTCAATTTTGAGTTTTACAAGCGTCTGTCATTGCCGGACATGATCCGGCAATCTTAAAAAGAGATTATGGGTCAACTTGCAGCGTAACTTCAAGCAAGCCCGATAATGACACATTTCTTGCTAAAAACTTGATTTTCGACCTAATAGCAGCATGCAGTAGGATGCCCAGCGGTTTTTAAAACCCGAATCCTACCGAATAAGGGAATCCCTGGTTTTTAGGGGGTTCCCTTTCTTTTTAAATAAAAATTTGCCGTATTATTGTATTTTTTTTCTTTTTTTGCTAGACTTTTGCAAATTGTACAAAGCTAATTATTTGCACAATAAGGAGTAAAAAATGCAGATAGCAGCAATGATTTTGGGAATCCTTTCTTTGGTTCCACTTTCTTTCCTGGGTGTGGCAGGTCCTGTTGGTTTTATTGGAACTGGAGTTGCTTTGGCAGCAATCGTTCTTGCCGCAATCGGACTTAAAAAGGGCGAGAAAAAGGGATTCTGTATCGCTGGTTTGATCACAGGTATTTTCGGATTGATCCTCAGCCTTATCATCACAGTTTCTTGCACAGTTTGTTATCACAAAATCGGTGAGGCAGCAAAGAACGGTGACTTGGACAAGTTTGCTGATTCTCTCAAGAGCCTTTCAACTACTGACAGCACTGACAGCACTGACAGCAGCAGCGTTGATTGGAATGCTTTGAGTGAAAGCTTGGCAAACGACATAGCTACTGGTGTTCAGGGACTTGTTGACGGTGCAAACGAACAGATCGGTGATTTCGCTAATGCTTTCGGCGATGCACTCAAAGGTCTTTCAGGCAACTAATATTTTAAGCTGAAAATTGAAACTGCAGAAAACGCAATGTTTTTTGCAGTTTTTTTTTGGGATGTTTTATGTATCCATTTCTTGATTTAGGGTTTATAAAAATTCCGATGTACGGTCTATGCATCGTTGTCGGCGGATTTATTGGTTGCGGCTTGGTTTATTTTGTCTGCAAAAAGCTCAAAAGAAATTATCTTGATTTTATAATCATCGCCACGGTTTCAATCGGTTTTTCTATTCTGTTTGCAAAACTTCTGTTTCTTTTTGTGTCTTATCCAATTACGCAGATTCCAAAATTGCTTGTCCAAATGTTTACGGATCCGAAAAATTCTCCTGTGTCCTCCGGCGGATTCGTTTTTTATGGCGGAGTAATCGGCGGTGCAATCGGATATTTTGTCGGAGTGAAGATTGCGAAATGCAAGTTTGCAGATTTCAATGAAACATTCACTTTTGTAATTCCATTCATTCATTCGTTCGGACGCATCGGATGTTTTTGCGCCGGCTGTTGTTACGGAATCCATTATAACGGACCTTTTGCATTGCATTACAGGAATCCGATTTCGACTGTTGAACCAAATATCGGAATCTTCCCCGTGCAGCTTTTGGAGTCCGCACTTCTTTTCATTTTCGCAATGACTATGTTCATTATGATTATGAAAAACAAAAAGGTCACGATTTTTTATTACGCGGCATTTTATTCGGTAGTAAGATTCTGCCTTGAATTCCTCCGTGGCGATGTTGTCCGCGGAAGCTTCTGGCTTTTTTCCACATCACAATGGATAAGCATAATCTTGTTTGTCATAACCATTGCTCTTATTGTGGTTCTGAAAATCAGAAGAAAAAAGATTAAGGAAGATATTCAGGCTTGATGTTTTTCAGCGAAGCGAACAAATGCTGTTTTTTCCGCGTGTCACCGTCAGTCAGGCTTTCAAGTTTGCTTCTTGCTTCTTTTCTGCCGGAGTTATCCTGATATGTGCATGTGCATGTTGTGCTTATAAAACCTGATTCAGATGCATGCCGTATTATATGATTCACATCTGCATAGCAAAGCGGACGTATAATCGTAAGCGGATAATTTTCATATGCAAGACGCGGCGGCATTGTGGAAATTTCATTTTTGTTGAGCATGTTCATCAAAAGCGTTTCCAAAATGTCGTCAAGGTGATGGCCTAAAGCAAGCTTTGTATATCCGTTTGCGAGTGCATACCGCAGAAGCTCTGTCCGTCTTTGTGTAGAACACCACCAGCAGTTCATCTTTCGGTTTTTCTTCAATCGCTCGATGACATTTACTTCAAGGCTTTTGCAATCAACGTTCCAGGAAGAAAACAATTTTTGTAAATCTGGATTCAGCGGCGCAGTGATTTCGGAATGGATGTGCAATGCCGTAAAATCAAAATCAGCATCCGGCCTTTTTTTTCTGTTTGCAAAATACTGAACCAAAGCAGTGGAATCTTTTCCGCCCGATGCACCGACTAAGATTTTATCTCCCGGTTCAATCATCTTGTAATCGTAAACAGCTTTGTCAATCAAGCGAAAAAGATATGGCTGCGGCATGGTTATGCTCCGAACGTTCCTTCGACTTCACTGAGCAAAGCTTCGTAAAGAGTGCTTTTGTCCTGATTTGTTTTTTTGATTGTGGCAGACATTCTCCGTGCAAGAATCAGTGTAACGCGGTAACCGAACAACGGTTCTTTTTCTGAAAGCTCCAGAAAATCTGCGCCGGAAAGTGTAACCGTATCGCAATCAGTAAGCGCAATGACTGATGCAGAGCGCGTGTCTTGCCCGATCAATGCTGCTTCGCCGAAGAAAATGTTCATAGAATCATTCAGGTTTGCAAGTGCAATCGTGTCGTTTGAAAAAGTCTGTTGCCTTACCTGCACGCTTCCTTTGTATAGAATATAAAAATTCTCTCCCTTGTCGCCTTCGCGGATTATGGTCTCGCCTTTTTTAAAATGCTGGGGTACAAGCCGTTCCGTGACTTTTTTCAAAATGTTGCGGTCTTCTTCTTTGTCGGGATCAAAGCCTGAAAAAATTTCCATTTTTATAAGCTTGGGAAGAACTTCTTCAAAATTCAATTTGTTTGTGACATTCGGTTTTGTCTTCAAGTTCATATCTGCTGTACCTTCCCTTTAACAAAAATTGCCTTTGAGTTAGCCTGGATGATTGTTTCGTCGTCCGGTGCAAAAACGGGGTCGTTGCTTTTGAGCGTCTTGACTTTTTTAAGGTTGTCAACGATTGTTTTTACGTCCGGGTTTTTCTGTGCTTCACGCAATGCTTCTTTTCTGCGCTGCGTAAAATTTCCGGCATTCAAGAGCAGACCGATCAATATTGAATTCGAATGGTGCGCTTTGTCTGCCAGAATGAAATCTTTGAGATACTTGTATGTCTTCCCGATAAAATCATTCGGTATATCTTCAATGATGATTCCTGAATATGCATCTTTTCCGATCAGCTCGCTTATGACGTTTGAATATCCCATGCCGCTTGATGCAGTTGCCAAAAGGCTGCGCTCATAATCTGCCGTCAAAATTATTTCGTCGCAGTGAGCAAGATTCAGGTGATTTTCAAATTTTGAATCATAAAGTTCCGCTGCTATGTAAATCGTCGGGTTCAGATTTTTCATCGTCAGTACGGCAAGGACGGTCCTTGAATCGATTTCGAGCTGTGAGAAATTTTTTGATTTGTCCGAAATGACCAGTGCGCGGCTTGCATTTTTGATTTTTGCCTTCATCAAAGTTTCTTCATCGGAAAAATCACCGGCAATGTATTTGATGTTTTTGAATTTCGGAATGGAACGCAGCTGTTCGATTTCATCCTGCGCTTCATTTACCAAAACGATGCTGTCGATTTCTATATCAGGATTTGAAGTGATTACGCTTTCGAGAATCTTATCAAAATTATCACGCCAACCGCAAAGTAAAAAATGTTTGTTTATGTCTTTCAATTTTGCCAATCCTTTGTTTTTTTTCATCTGCACGTCCATAAAAATGGAGGCGATTTTACCTGTAATCGTACTGAACAGCAATATTCCTGAAAGCAAGATTATAAAGCTGCACAGTCGTCCGATTGGTGTTTCAACACAAATGTCATAATAGCCGGCGACAAATGCAATCAGAAAATTCCAGATGCTGTCACCAAAATGAGTCATCGTGACTCCGGCTTCAAATTTGTAGATCACTTGTATCAGAACGACCATCAAACAAGCAAAAACAATAATAAGGTATGTAGCAGGACTTTTTAAAATTTTGTATAGAACGGAATTCTTAAAATGTTTCAGCCGTTTGGAAACCTTTTTTATTTTTTGGCTCATAATGATTTCCTGAAGTAGATTTTAAGAATTTGGCTGTGGCATAACCAATGCGCAGACGATGTAAAGGATTATTCCCGTTCCTCCCAAAAGAGTGACTGCTGCCCAGACTATGCGGACAATCGTAGGGTCAACTCCAAAAAACTCTGCAAACCCGGAACATACGCCGGCAATCATTTTATTTTTTGATTTGAAAAGTTTTTTTTCTGACATATCAATCTCCTGTGTTTTTATATATTATAAAATATAAAGCTGATTTTTTCCACTGGTTCCATAAAAATGGCAAAATCGGATATAATAAAGGCATGGAACAGTACAAGAAAGAATTTATTGATTTTATGGTCGAGTGCAAGGTTTTGAAGTTCGGTTCTTTTACTTTGAAGAGCGGACGACATTCTCCTTTTTTTATGAACGCAGGTGCCTATGTAAGCGGAAGCCAGCTGATGAAGCTCGGTGAATACTATGCCCAGGCAATACATGAAAACTTCGGTGATGATTTTGATGTTTTGTTCGGTCCGGCATACAAGGGCATTCCGTTGAGCGTTGCAACCGTCATTGCATACAGCAAGCTTTACGGTAAGGAAATCCGCTATTGCTCCAACAGAAAAGAAGAAAAAGACCACGGTGCGGACAAAGGAAAGCTTTTGGGAAGCGAAATCAAAGATGGCGACAGGGTTGTGATCATTGAAGACGTTACCACATCAGGCAAGTCAATAGAAGAAACTTATCCGGTCGTTGTAGGACAGGGTTCATCTCCGGATAAAATCAAAATTATCGGTGAAATGGTCAGCCTGAACAGAATGGAAAAAGCCTTGGATTCCGATAAAAGCGCATTGGACACAATCACTGAAAAATATGGTTTCCCGGCCAAAGCAATCGTTTCTATGAAAGATGTCGTTGAATATCTTTATGAACCTGGAAAACCGGGCGTGATTACAGACGAGCTTAAAAAAGAAATCGATGACTATTATGCACAATGGGGCGCAAAATAAAAAAAGCAGCGGCAGACATAAAAAACGTTTGCCGCTGTTGTTGTAAATGCAGGATCTTGCTATTGCAAATCCTTGAAGATGGCTTTTATCTGATATGCAAAAGAATAAAGGTCGTTGAAAAGCATTGCATTGTCTGAAGCATAGAGCGCAAAATCATAAAGAGCCTTTTCATTTTCCTTTGCATTGTCATGGACTACGCTTACTATATGATCAATCTTGGAAAGATTTTCTGCGATGTGATCCGTAATGTTTGTAACGTAGTTGTTGTTGTCGGAATTGTTTTTCAGAATTTCATTGAAACGGCCTATCGTGTTGTTTGCTTCCTGAGAAAGCTTTGCCAAATCCGTGGCATTGTGATTTGTGTCGTGTTCCAAATCTGAAACGGAATTGGTAAGGTTTTCGACTTTTGCTTTTATAGTTTCGGAAGTCTTGTCCGTGTCGTCAGAAAGCTTTTTAACTTCGTTTGCAATGATACGGAATCCTTTTCCTGCAACTCCTGCACGCGCGGCTTCAATTGAGGCATTGAAAGAAAGCAGGTTTGTCTGTGCAGAAATGTTTTTGATGGAATCAATCAGTGTATGAATTTCTTTAATCTGCGAAAGAAGAATCCTGAACTGCTCCATGTATTTCTGATGATCCTTTTCGATGATTTCTATTGATTTGCGGAGTTCCTGGACTTCAGAAAAAATCAGCTGGAGGTTTTCGTTGTTCTGAGCGGCTCTTGTGCTTATGTTCTGAGCTTCTGCATTTATGCTGTGGCTTGTTTCCGCAAGATTTTCCAAAGCGTCCTGAACCTTTTTCGTGCGGTTGTTCTGTGAGCTTGCATTTGAAAGATATGAGCTTAGAAAATTCGAGCTGAGTGAATCTTTTGCCAGGTAGTTTATGAGTATTTCCGATGCATCTATGCCGGTTTTCAATAATGTATTCTTTTCCATAGTTTAGTCCCCTATTACCAAAGACACGAGAGTCTGATTGCAGTGCGCTCTTCCAATCTGTTCGCCATAGCATGACATTCCGCAGAAAGTCGGGAATGCTGATTTGTATTTGTTGATTATGGTAGATTTCATTCCGCTGCGGTCAAAATAAAGCGTTCTTGTGATGCATGTCATAAGAATGGTGAATTTCGGATGAGGAATTGCCTTCAATATGCCTGAGCATGTGTCATCGGCTTTTTGCAGTGCATCGCCTATGTGCATGAGTTCAAGGGAAATGTTCGGCGTGACTCTTGCGAACGTTGTTATTGTCCTTGCCGGAGTCAAATCTGCAAGTGCAACGATATGAATGCTTCCGTTTATGTAGCGTCCGAAAGGATTTTCAAATGTCATTTTAGCTGCTTCTGATTCGCTTACGCCAAGCTGCTCTGCATAGACGGTTGCTGCTGCCTTTCCGTTGAAAGTCTGGATTTCGCGCTTCATTGTCTCTGATTTTGTGACGAATACGCGCTTTCCGGTTGTGTTGAAGATATCTTCCTGCCTTATGTCAAAGCGGCATCTTGTTTTTACGAAAAGCATGACGGCTCCGTCCTGGGTTACGCTTCCATTATAGCTTACAAAGCTTTTGGGTGTGTTGCCTGTGAATCCGGCGGTTGCTCCTGCCAACGGGAAATTGTCATTTTTTATGATGGAATAGAATGTTGAAAGTATGGATTCCTCTGCATTGTAAACCGCATTCGTAAATTCAAGGGCAAATGCGTTTTTATGCGAGTTTGAATCTGCAATGCCTATTCCGCATGATTTGAGAGCATTTTCAATGTCCGGCTTGTATGCGAGCGGATATTTGCTTCCGCAGTCAATGAATACGCCTTTTACTTTGGTGCCGGAATCATACATTGTGGTAAGGACGATGGAGCCTTCCGTAAATCCTTGTGCAGTGAATTCTCCGGCCGTACTTGTTCCTATGACTTCTGAATTCGGGAATTTTTCCTTCATTTTTTGTGAAAGCAGCTGAAAATCATAGTTGATTGCAGCCATGAAAATGACGGCTTGATAAGATGATAAATCCCGCTTAAGTTTACCGCATAATTCGGCAACGGCGGAATCAACGTTTCTGTTGCTTGTTGATACGACTTCCTGTTCCATTTGACTCTCCTGAGATATTCTCCTGACATCCGCTGATTTT
>JAFOTA010000221.1 GCA_017421145.1 Treponema sp. | reverse complement strand
TGTGCGGTTTTAAAGACAAAAAGACGCCTGTCTCTGAAAATCTTATGCGGAGGGCACAATATTCCCAAAGGCAGACGTCTTCGTCAAAAAAACTTATATCAGAAAAACAAATTTTATGCAAGCCCTCTTTTCTTGACTTGAATTTTTTGCCTTTCTCATATAACATTAACTGGTTATAGGCAGATTTTTTGAAACTGCCTTATGGTCAAAAAAAGGGGTTCTCTTATGAGTCAGATTAAATATGATTTTACGGTTGATAATTTAGGAGAGTGCACCGTTCCTTCTCCTATCGAGCTTTCCCGCGAGCATGGGAACTATCGTGCCACTTATGTAAAGGACACATCTTTTGTACGTAATCTTGTGAACGTTTTTGAAACCGACAAGGGCGATGCCAATGATTGCTCGAATCTCATGGAAAAAGCAGGTCCTAGGGAAAAGATTTATTTTAACCCTGAACATGTAACTGCCGGAATCTGTACCTGCGGCGGTCTGTGTCCTGGTTTAAACGATGTCATCCGTGCTGTGGTACGCTGTCTTTGGAACCGCTATGGTGTACGCAGAATAAAGGGAATCCAGTTCGGCTACAACGGATTTTTCAAGGAAGAAGGATATGACGTAATCAACCTGAATCCTGAAAACGTCGATGCCATCCACAAAATCGGAGGCTCTTTCCTTGGAACTTCACGCGGAGGCGGAGACAGGACTTCTGAAATCGTAGATTCAATCGAAAGGCTCAACATAAACGTCATGTTCATTATCGGTGGTGACGGAACTCAGAGAGGCTCCCTGGACATTGCAAACGAAGTTGAGCGCCGTGGTCTCAAGATTGCAGTAGTCGGAATTCCTAAGACAGTTGACAACGACCTTCAGTTCATCGACCGCTCTTTCGGATTTGAAACGGCAGTCCAGCAGGCAACAAGGGCCATCAACTCATGCCACATGGAAGCCCAGTCACAGATCAACGGAATCGGCCTTGTAAAGCTTATGGGTCGCGAATCCGGCTTTATCGCAACGGCTGCGGCAATTGCAAGCCATGAGGCAAATTTCTGCCTTATCCCGGAAGTGCCTTTTGAAATGGACGGTCCGAACGGATTCCTTGCACACTTGGAAAACAGGCTCAAAAGAAGAGGTCATGCAGTTATAGTCGTTGCAGAGGGTGCAGGTCAGGATCTTCTCGTCGCAACGAATCAGACCGACGCATCAGGAAACAAAAAGCTTGCTGACATCGGAACTTTCATCAAAGACGAAATCACCATGTACTTCAAGGAAAAGAACGTTCCTATCAACCTCAAATACATCGACCCGAGCTATGAAGTCCGCGCGGCTGTCACTACGGCAAACGATTCAATCTATTGCGAACGCCTCGGAAACAATGCGGTTCACGCAGCGATGGCAGGAAAAACAAAGATCGTAATCGGCCTTGTGCATGACAAATACGTTCACATCCCGATTTCAATGGCAACGCTCAAACGCAACACCGTCGATCCAGAAAGCTCATTGTGGAGGGACTGCCTTGACGCAACGTTGCAGCCGGTTTATATGGTGAACAACATCAGCACGGTGACAGAAAAGCTCCGCAAAGCAGCGCAGGAAGCCGATCACAAGGCACTTACAAGGCTTGAAAAAGTCACCAGCATGAAAAAATAAAGGAAAAAATCCTTCGACAAAGGCCGTCTGTTGACAAAAAAATGTCATGGGCGGCTTTTTTTATTGAACCATCCGGCAAATCTAAACCCTGACCCATAATCTGCCGATTCTAGAAGAGTAGTCCTAGAAACTTGCGTATCACGTTGATTTTCGTGTACAATAGGAAACAACTAAAAAAGTTCCGGCATTTTTAGGCACCAGGTTGAAAGCTCAACCAGATTTTTTTAATGAGGCAAAATTATGGACGAAAACAGCTTTAACGCTAGGTATTTGGCAGCCTTTGAAGAAAAGAAGCAATGGTATAACACGGTTATGCTTCCCAAGATTCAAGACAATTACAGGCTTCACCTCGTGTGCGTAAACAATTTATTTGATGCCCTTGTAAAAAAATCACTCATAAACCCTGATCCATACAAAAAGGACAAGAAGATTTCCCAGATTTCAAGTCCAGAAGACACAAGCTTCAACGACAACGAAAGGGCAAACGTACTTGGGGTCCGTTTTTCTGATTATCAGAGTATGATTGATTTTATCTGCAACTACACGAAATTTACCGTTGAACAGCTCACACCGGATAAAATCAAAAGGCTTATTGACCTGAACTCCACTTTCGGATGGACGAATCTTTCGCCGAACTCCCCGAAAATCAACACGCGCTCGCTGGCAGTCTGCATAAGCTCCGCAAGAAACGGTGCACAGCCGATTCAGATTGCAATGATAAACGACAGCATGAACAAAACGATAGAGGCTATGAATTTCATAAACTCAGGCCTCAAAGATCTTGCTGATTTCCAGAAAAGCGCATACAAGGCATCCGTGAGGGCAAACGTCCTCAGCAAAGATAATTTCGACTGGTCAAAGGCAAGCGACGAAGCTTCCATGCTTGCAGAAATCAAGCGTCTGTACCCGGAAAACATGCCCAAGCATTCTTTCAATGCAGATCTGGTTCACGAAATCATAGAAGAAGAAATCTCCGCGTCAAAGGCAGTGCTTCAGGAACAGGAGCTTGCAAAATTCAAGATAGTTGCGGAAGCAAAAAAAGAAAAGGCAAAGAAAACCATAGATACCCACGAAATCATCATGGGAATAGTTCATGATCTAGGCACTTCGGGCGAACAGTATCAGGTCGTGCTTGAAAAAATCATGAACAACAACTCAATTCTCCAGGCGGAAAAGAACAAGGGATTCACGAAGTTCGTCAATTTCTGGCGCAAGCTTTTCAAAATGCCGGAGCCGGAAATCGAATACACCATCCTGATTACCGACAACGCGACGCAGCAGACGAAAAAAGAAAAGCTCAACTTCACAGAATTTTTCAACAACCTCGCAAAAAGGACGAAGTACTACACATCCATCGTTTCAACGCAGAGCGGAGTGTTCGGAAAGATTTCTGCCCAGAGCGACGAAAAGATTCTTGAATTCCTCAACAAGCAGTGCGCGGAAAACACACGCCTCATGCAAGTTCTTGCAGCCTTGGACGATTATTTCAAGAAAAACGCCACGCCAGTCAACAGGTCAAAGATTAAGGGAATAAAACCGGAGCTTTCATTCGTGAAAAGCATCATGGTGAAAATAAATCAGGAAAAGGCCGAATACCTTGCGCTGATTGAAGAAAACGAGCAGATGAGAAAGCTGGGAATCACTAAATGAAATTAATAAAGAAGATTCTGACAATATCGGGTTTTGCTTTTCTTTCTTCTTTTGTTTGTGCAGCGGAACCTTCAGTTCAAAAAGATTATATTCCGGAAAATCAGCGGACGCTTGTAATTGCCGATGCTGATTATGACTATGACCTGAATCCGCAGACTGCAAATTTTACGACCGAAGCTCAGATTCTTACGGGACTTTACGAAGGCCTTTTTTCTTACAATCCGATAAATCTGGAACCTGAATATGCGTTGTGCACCGGATTCAAAATTTCACGCGACAAAAAACGCTGGACTTTTACGATCAGAAGCGGCGCAAAATTCAGCAACGGAGATCCGATTACGGCACAGTCAGTAAAAGATTCATGGCTCAAGCTGCTTTCGACTCCCAATGCGCCTTTTGCATCTCTTTTGGACTGCGTTTCCGGGGCTGCAGAATACAGGACGGGAAAAGGAAAAGCCGAAGACGTAAGGATTTCCGTCAGGGGCAAAGACACTCTTATAGTCCATCTGGCCTACCCTGCCTCACAGCTTACAAGGATTTTGTGCCACCATGCGTTTTCAATCGTCAGCGACAAAAAAGATGTCTATTCAGGCCCGTTCGTAGTAAAATCAAACAAAGCCGATGAGCTTGAGCTTGTGCGCAACGAAAAATACTGGGACGCTGAATCAGTAGCACTTCCCGGCGTAAAGATAATCAAATGCGAAGACACCGACAAAAACACGGAAATGTTCAACACCGGAAAAATCGACTGGCTCGCATCAAGCTCCGACATCGATAAAATAATAGACACCGAAAGCATCTATTACGGACCGGAATTCGGAACCTTCTTTTTGTTTTTCAAAATCAAAAACAAGCCGTGGACAAAAGTTGAATTCCGAAACGCACTTCTGGAAGCAATCCCGTATGACAAGCTCAGGGACGGATACAACATTCCTGCCGACACATTGGTTTATCCTTTGGCCGGTTATCCTACGGTTCCGGGACTTGAAGATTATGATTCGGAAGACGCGCTTTTATTGATGAAAGAAGCAAGGGAAAAATACGGCATACCGCAGGATTATGAGATTCCTCTGGTAATCGCGCTCAATGACAGTCCGTACATGACGGAATTTGCGGACAT
>JAFOTA010000220.1 GCA_017421145.1 Treponema sp. | reverse complement strand
TTCTGGCTGGTTGCGTTCAATGCACTTGAAGCCGCACGGCAGTCCTGAATGACGGCATCCACTTCGCCCTGCATTTCGGAAAGAGACCTGCAGTTTTCGGCCACCTGAGAAGTTGCTGAAGAAATTGCCGTCGCGCTCTCCTTTACGTTTCCGCTGCTTCCTTTTATGTTTCCGAGAGATGACATTATGCTCCCCGCTTTTTCATCCTGATCAGAAACCGACCTTGAAAGATCGTTCATAGTCGTCTGGAAATTCTGTATTTCGGAAATCGTGTCCTCGAATGATTTTTCGACATCCAGTGAAGAAGATGAGATTTCATTGATTTTGTTCTGGATCGATTTCAATGAAACGCTTGAATCCTTTGCCTGTTTGCTCGTCGTTTCTGCAAGCTTTCTGATTTCATCTGCGACGACCGCAAAACCTTTTCCGCTTTCACCCGCATGTGCCGCCTCGATTGCCGCGTTCATGGCAAGAAGGTTTGTCTGTGAAGCGACGGATGATATCAGCTTGTTCATTTCAAGAAGAGCCTCTGATTCAGCCTGCACTTCCTGAATCTGGTCAACTGATTTTTTCAGCGCACTGGTGTTCACTTCCGAAGCCGTGACTATGTTTCCGACTTTTGAAGACATGTCTTCCGTGCTCTTCGTGATTTCCGCAAAGCTCTTCATCATTCCTTCGATGCTTTCTGAAGATTTGTGGATGAGCTTGTTCTGCATTTCGATTTCCGAATTCAGTGCAGTGACTTTCTGCGCCACCTGAATGACGGCTTCGTTTACGGTTGAAATTGCATCGCTCTGCTTTGAGACAGTGGAATCCATAGTGGAAATGGCGTTTTCCGTCGTCATTACGGATTCATTTATGTCCCTGGAATTGCCGCTCAGCTGATTCGAAACGTTCTGTATTGAATCTGAAGAATGCCTGATCGTGCTCACAAGCCCGCTTATGCTCTCCGAAAAAGAATTGAATCCCTTTGCAAGCATGTCCGCTTCGGTCGTAATGTATTCCGGGTATTTTTTCGTAAAGTCACCGTTGGCAATATATTCGCATCCCGAAACAATCTGCTTGAAGCTGTTGGAAACCTTCTTTGAAAGGACGAAGTTTGTCACCATCAGAATGACTACGATTACGGAAATCGTAAGGAAGGTCAGGAGAATGCTCCTTATGAATGAAGATGAGAAATCAGACGTCGGCCCCTCAACCACTATGAACCATCTCGTTCCGCTTATAGGGTGGGATCCGTAATACTGCCCCTTTTTCACGACCGACATCGACTGTGAAGTAAGATAATCCTTTTTGGACACGGTAATTCCCGTTTCGTCAAAGTAATTCCTTTTCATGATTGCGGAAAAATCATCATTCGTAAGGTAAAGTCCGTCCTGATTGATGACATGCACCACGGAGTTTTCGGAAATGTCTATATCCTTTACGATCTCGGCAAGCGCATCCAAAAGAATGTCCGCTCCGGTGATTCCGATTATCGAACCGTCGGCACCGTAAGTCCTGTAGGAAATGGTCAGTATCAGTTTTCCGAAATTTGCATCTATATAAGGTTCCGCATAAAAAACTTTTGAAGTGTCGCCCAATGCGCCTTTGTACCATTCCCTTGCCGCCGAATCAAAATCAGACGGGCAGTCCCAGCGCGTATTGGACACAAGGTAGCCGCCTTCCTTGACGTTCTGTTTTGTAGTGTACCAGAGCATCGTACCGTCCGGCATGTCTTTTCCCATAAGGACAAGGGCATCCTCAATCTCCTGCCTGTCATTGAAGGCCGGCACTATGTTTGAAAAATTCACGACCATATCGCCGTACTCGCCCAAAATGCCGAGAATCTGCTCATCCAGGGTATCCATTGCCTGGCTCACTGAATTTTCGGTGAATTTCCTGACCGTATTCTGCATCATAAGCATCATGGAGATGAAAAGAAATATCGTTACGACAACGATAGTACCAAGAGAACCGATCATAAGTTCCGTCATGAGGGACAGATGTTTCTTAGTTTTCATAAAATCTCCTGTAAGCAATTTTAAATTTGGAAGAACGGATTTATTATATCTCTATTTTCTCCAAAAAGAAAGAAAAAAATTGAAAAACAGGAAGATTTTTTCAAAAAAAATGCACCTCCCAAAACCGGACTCTACAGCCAGACTTTAGGAGGCGCACTTTTCTTTACAGGCGGCATAAGCGGCGCTTTTTAGTTCTCTTTCTTTGCGCTTTCAGGCTTTGCAACCTTGACTTTCTTTGTAACGAAACCGCTGCGAAGACACTGCGTGCAGATGCGGAGAGTCATTGTAGTTCCGCCTATTTCAGTCTTGATTTTCAAAAGGTTCGGATACCATACGCGGCGTGTATGATGATATGTCTTACTTACTCTATTTCCATGCATCGGGCTTTTTCCGCAAAGGTCACATGTTCTCATTTGTCTTACCTACCTTCAAATAAACAGTTCCAAAACTATACAAAATTTCTCGCATAGTGTCAAGGGTTTGAAAAATATCAATAGGGGAAAGACTTCCCTACGTTCGGGCCTCCGTCCCTCACTACCCATAAATTGCCTTCGGCAATTTATGGCACACAAAATTTTTTAAAGGGGGGGAAAGACTTCCCCCCGCTCCAAACCTACGGTTTTCCGCTACCCCTTCTGCGGGATAAATCTCTTTAAAACCGCCGGCCACCGCTACGCTCCGCCCGGAAACAATTTTCAATGCCCGCAACGCCCACAAAACATGAGTTTTTGCGTTTTTCCGCAAAGCGGAAAATGGGAGCCTTCGCGAGCAAGCAAAAACTCAAAGAGCAAGCCCCAGCTTGCGACATGCCCGCAACGCCCAACAATGACAAACCCCAGCTTGCGACATGCCCGCAACGCCCACCAGCTTGCGACAAGTTTCCATTAAAAATCTTCCCGGCAGAATCCGAAAATCAAAACAAAGGAGAGCGGGGGAATTCTTATGAAAAAAATAATAGTTGCATCCACAAACAAGCAGGTTCTTGACGCGGCGATAAAAGCCAACTCACTTTTCCCGACATTTTTCAACACGATAAGCATGGGAAACACAGATGCGGTAGTATCCTACATAAACTACGAAATGCCTGAAATCAAGATTCTTGATTATTCTTCAGCTGAAATCGACTGCGAGAAAATCATAGAAGCAATCCATTCCGATTCATGGCTCCATTACGGCGGAATCATCGCGGTCTGCGCAAACAGGGAAGAAGTCAAAAAGCGTGAGATGGTCAAGGACAACAACATCATAGCTGTGCTTACGGTGTCAGATTTCGAAAACAACTACGGAAGGCTTTTGAAAATCCTCTACCAGAACCAGAGATTCCTTTTCACGCGCGGAATGCAGGACATAATCGGCGGACAGGAAGAAGGACGTTTCGTCTGCAACAACGACCCTATGGACATCCGCTTCTACACGAACTTCCTCGTGAACTACCTTTACAACACCAACAGAATTTCACTTGAAGACAGGGACGGACTCCACATGACTCTCATGGAACTTCTTACCAATGCGGTGGAGCACGGAAATCTTGACATAAGCTACGAAGAAAAGACACAGTGGCTCATGAACGGCGGAGACATGATGGAGCTTCTGAAGAAAAAATCAGAAGACCCGAAATACAAGGACAGAAAAATCCGCATTTCATACGCAATCCACAAAAAAGCATCCGCATTCAGAATTGAAGATGACGGCGACGGATTCGACTGGAAAGCCATGCTCGAAAAAAAAGCAAAGGAAACGGAAACCGGAACCCACGGACGCGGAATCTCACTCAGCCAGCAGTACGTCCAAAAGCTCGTCTACAACGAAAAGGGAAACCAGGTCACTTTCTCGATCACCAACAGGGTCAACAACACAAACACCATTCCTGGCATCATGAACACATTCGACGTAATCAGCTACAAGGAAAAGCAGGTTGTATGCCGCCAGGACGAACTTTCAAACGACCTTTTCTTCATTGTTTCAGGTCAGTTCGGTGTTTTCGTGAACAAAAAATACAACAGCTCCCTCACCCCTAACGACATGTTCATAGGTGAAATGGCATTCCTCTTGAACGACAGGCGCACCGCAACCGTAATCGCACTTGGAAACGACTGCAAGCTCATAAAGATTCCCAAGACCGCATTCCTTTCGCTCATCAGAAAAAATCCGCACTACGGTATCTTCTTGAGCAAGATGCTGGCACAGAGACTTGAAACCCAGGCTCAGATCAGCTATGCAATCCAGCAGAAGCTTTCTGAAATCCAGGACGTCATGAACAAATAGCGGAGAAAAAAGATGTCCCTGAACTGCAATGAAATAAACAAAATCCTCAGTGAGCTTGATCTGGAAGGATCTTTCATTCAGGAGACCGTACAGCCCGGATATGAGGTGTTTTCATTGCGCGTCATAAAAAACGGCGTGCTTTCCAACATCATGATATGCACGGGAGCAAGCGTCTGCAGGATCAACAGGACGCAGTTCAAGGCACCGAAAAACGACAAGCCCCTCCGCTTTCATGAATTCATGCGGTCAAACGTACAGGGCATGAGAATCAATTCCTGCCGTCAGATAGGCCTTGACCGCATAATAAAAATGGACGTTTCCACATGGCAGAAAAGATACTTCATATATATACGCCTGTGGTCAGGAGCTGCAAACATAATCGTAACCGATGAGCAGGGAATCATCCAGGACTGCATGTACCGCCGCCCGAAAAAAAACGAGCTTACCGGAAAGCCTTTTACGGTTGAAGAACATGAACCGACCGAAGAAGAAAAAAAATCCGCGCTTGAAAGATTTCCAGTCCGCAGCTTCGATGACATAAAAAAAACATGGGAAGAAAAAAATCCGGGAAAAGATTTCGACTCGCTTGATTTCAACACGAAAATCGACGTCTACTACACTGAGCATGCCTCTTCCCTATCGCGCGAATCTCTTTTGGTTCAGGCAGAAAAATGGTACAACATGAAGCACTCCAAAATGCAGGGCGCGCTTGAAAAGCTTATTGCAAAGAAAAAATCATTCGAAAACTCATCATCCTTGAAGCACACCGGCGACCTGATTCTTTCTGCATGTTCGCAATGGAACGGCGGCACAAGCTTTGAACTCACGGATTATGAAACCGGTGAAAGCGTCTGCATACGCATGGATCCGAAAAAGAGCGCGCAGGAAAATGCGTCCGAATATTATTCCCAATATAAAAAAGCGTCGTCGGGACTGGAAAGCCTTGAGCACGACATAGAG
>JAFOTA010000219.1 GCA_017421145.1 Treponema sp. | reverse complement strand
GTTGTAGTTCACGCCTCCGACAACAATCCATGAGTCCGGTGCAAACTGCCTGATTTCCTTGAATGCCCTTGTCGCAATCCTGTTCCAATCATCCTGAAGATTCGGGTTTACTATTTCGTTCAAAAGTTCAAGCGCAACAAAATCAGAATATTTTCCGTATCTTTCCGCCATGAAGCACCAGATTTTTACGAACACATCCTGGAGGGCCATGTCATGGAAAAACAGGTCGGGGTCTTTGACAGCATCCTTGTCGAACATGTATCCCTTGGTCTTGTGCAGGTCAAGGATTATGTTGAGGCCGTGTTTTTTGCACCATGAAATGCAGTCGTCGATGTGCCTGAATCCTGAAGGAAGGAAAAATCCGTCTTCGCTCATGATGATTTCATAATCGATGGGAAGCCTCACGTGGTCATAGTTCCATTTAGCAATCTGCTCTATGTCCTTTTCGGTGATGAAATTGTTGTAGTGCTCTTCCGTGTTCGCTACGCACTGTGAAATCCATCCGCCAAGGTTCAGGCCCTTCTGGTAGCCGGTAAATGTTCTCATACGTTCCTCCATTTTATAGGACAAATGCCATCATAAAATCAACGGCCGCCCTTTTGTGTTTCCTAATCTTTTTATAAGCGGAAAAATTCAATAAAAATATAAAATCTATAATAAAAATACCATAATCCTGCGGTTTTTGCCTAGGAAAAAATTGAAAATCAGGCTGCATAAGTTGTAGAGGGGAGATGTGAAAACTGATATATTAAAATCATTATGATAGATGAAGCACTTGTTGATTCCGAAGGTAATGGAATTCAGTTTTATGGTAGCGGTGTCGTGCAGTTTGTCAGGAAGATTGACGGACAGCCGAATGTTTATCTTCTGCAGGTAGTGATTGAGCTTGAGCGTGAAACCCAGATCGTTCCGGAACCGGGGCAGTTTTACATGATACGGAGCAAAAAAAGCGCCGCATATTTCGGTCGCCCGATTTCTGTCTATCATTCGGAAGAAATCCGGGAAAACGGAAAACGCAAGCTTGAGCTCCAGTTTATGATTCTTGAAAAAGGAACCGGTACCAAAGAACTTTGCTCCATGGTTCAGGGAGAGGAAGCCGTTTTGTCAGGACCGATGGGAAATGTTTTTGAGGCTCCTGAATCTGATGGCGGCAAGGTGGAAATATGTATCGCCGGAGGTGGCATTGGTACTGCACCGGTTGCAAATTTCGCATCATCATTAAAGGAAAAGAGCTACGATTTTTTTGCAAGTTTCCGTTCTGGTTCATATGCGCTTGATTTTGTCAGACCGAGGGAGCTTTTTGTCACGACCGATGACGGAAGCGAAGGAATCCACGGTATGCTGAGCGCTGCTTTGACGGCAGAAAAAATCAGGGAAGCCGGGTATAAATATATTTTTGCCTGCGGGCCGGAACCTATGCTTGCATATATCCAGAAGATTGCGGATGAAACAGGGGTAAAGGCATATCTGAGCCTTGAACACCGCATGCTTTGCGGAGCCGGTGCCTGTCTGGGATGTACCGTTGAAACAAGCGAAGGTCTGCTCAGGGTTTGCAAGGACGGGCCTGTTTTTGATTCTTCCATAATACATTTTTCAAAACCGCAGCCCAGGAGAAAGCCTCTTGAAGAAAATGAAGAGCCTGATCTTGGCGTGGACATATGCGGCGTGCATTTTAAAAATCCGCTGATTGCCGCATCAGGTACTTTCGGCTATGGTCAGAATTTCCGAGGGTTTTCGGACGTAAATGCATGGGGCGGTATTTCTTCCAAAGGCACTACTCTTGAACCGCGCGAGGGAAATCCGGGAGAACGGAGCATAGAAGTTACGGGCGGTGACATAAATTCAATAGGCCTTCAAAATCCGGGCATGGAGGAAGTGGTTGAAAAGATACTCCCCGAAATGCTCAAGATTGACAGCGTGATTATACTCAACGTTGCCGGTCATGATCTTGCATCTTATACAAAAGCCGTCGAAATGGCCGATAAAACCGACGTGAAGATGATAGAGCTGAACATAAGCTGCCCTAATGTAAAAGCAGGCGGACAAGCATGGGGAATGAATCCTGAGGCAGCCGCAGAGTGTGTTGGTGCAGTGCGTGCGGTTACGAAAAAGCCTTTGATCGTCAAGCTTACGCCTAATGCGCCGGATTTGCGTGCAGTTGCAAGGGCATGTATAGAAGCCGGAGCCGATGCATTGAGCCTTGTGAACACATTCCTTGCCGTTGCGGTCGATATCGAAAAAGGAAAGCCGTTCTTTGAAAACATCCGGGCCGGATTGTGCGGTCCTGCAATAAAGCCGATTGCACTGCGCATGGTCTACGATGTCGTTGAGGAAATCAACAAGATGCCGGAAGAAAAAAGGGTTCCCGTAATCGGTATAGGCGGAATTGAAAAATGGCAGGATGCGGTTGAATTCATAATGGCTGGTGCTGATGCCGTGCAGATCGGAAGCGCGGTGTTTGCCAATCCGAACGTTGCGCTTGAAGTTGCAGAAGGATTGCGCCGCTTTATGAAAACCCACGGATACCACAATCTGAAAGAGATGAAAGGCATTGCGCAGGTGAAATAAAGGTGATTTCCAAAAAGCATTTTCCTGCAGGCCGTGATTTTTTTGCCGTGGTACTTGTTGATTATGACAAAATTCAATAAAATGTCATCTATGAATAAGTATGCGGCTTTATGTGCGGTCGGGGCGGAACATGTCCTTGGAAACGAAATCAAGCATCTCGGTTACTCTCTTGCGGGCAATGCACCCGGTCGTGTGTTCTTTACCGGTGATGACGATGCTCTTTACAAGGCCAATGTCTGCCTCAGGACTTGCGACAGGGTTTATATAGTGGCGGCGGAATATCCTGCGTATAATTTTGATGAGCTTTTTGACGGATGCTATGACGTTCCGTGGCAGGATTATTTCAGGAAGGACGTGCGCATTGTAGTTGATAAAGTCAGGATCTATAAAAGCCGCATAAGCAGTGAGCATACGGTTCAGTCGATGATTCAAAAGGCCGTATATACAAAGCTCGGTGATTTGTGGCACATGACGAGCCTTCCGGAATCCGGTGAAAAATGCGACATACGCGTATATCTCGACGAAAACCATGCGACCGTACTGGTTGATACAAGCGGTGAAGCACTGCACAAAAGGGGCTACAGGACAGACGGCGGAACAGCTCCTCTAAGGGAAACGACTGCTGCGGTATTGCTTCAGGAAATGGTCTGGAGAAGAAAGCTCCCATTGCATGATCCTTTCTGCGGAAGCGGAACGATAGTCACGGAAGCCGTTCTCTACGCACATAATGTTGCACCCGGACTAGGACGGCATTTTGCTTTTGAAAACCTTGTGTTTTTCGATTCTTCCAGACTTTTGGACATAAAGCGTGCCGAAGCTGAAAAAATCAGGACGGACGTTGATTGCAGGATAACGGGAAGCGACATTGACCCTGCCGCTGTTTCAAGGGCAAAGCTCAATGCGGAGCATGCTTGTGTGACTGCCGGCCGCGCACTCCAGATGATAGGAAGCGACGCAAAAATCATGCGCCCGGAATTCATCGTCAGTGATTTTGTTGATCTGAGCGCACCTTATGAAAACGGCATGATAATCACAAACCCACCCTACGGCGAGCGCATTGGGGATGTAAGTCAGGCGGAAGAGCTTTACAAGGGCATGGCATCTCTTTTTGAAGATTTCCCAGGGTGGCAGATGGGAATAATAACGAACCAGAAGGGATTCCAAAAGTGCATAGGGCGCAACGCAGACAGACTGAAGGCCGTAAAAGCCGGTAATCTCGAAACCACGTTATATATCTACAACGGAAGGAACGGATAAAAAGCATGGCAATAATTGTTGAGCATGAAAAGCGCAGGCATGAGATCCTTGAAAAAGCACTTGAGCTTTTTACCGAAGAAGGCTATGAAAACGTAACGTTTCAGAAAATTGCCGACAGATGTGCAATCACCCGCACTACGCTTTACATTTATTTCAAGAACAAGCAGGAAATATTTGTTTCAAGCATAAAGGAGCTGACGGGAACCCTTGAAGATCAGCTGAGGGAAATCATTTTTAAGGAAGACATTTCTGCTGCGGACTGCCTTAAAATGCTTTTGACCCACATCCTTGACAAATGCGAGGCAAACAAGAAATTTTTCCGTGTTCTTCTGGTATATCTGATTCAGGTTCAGAAAACAGGCGTTGATGCCGGAAAACGCGTTGACCGCCGTGTACTCAAGCTAAGGCACATGCTGAACATAATCATAATCAGGGGAAAGGAAAACGGAGAATTCAAGGAAGTCCCTATAAAGCAGACGACCGACATATTCTACACTCTGATCGAAAGCGGTGTGTTCCGACTGGCAGTTGAGGGCCGCAAAGACATAGAAGATACACGCCGGACGGTAAATCTGCTGATTGATTCAATCCGTAGGTAGTTACTATTGAATAATATAAGAAATTTTATTATCCTATAGGTATGATTATTCCAATAGCGCTCAGTTTCATTCCATTAGTGGCAGTTTTCCTGTGCCTTGCGCTTTTGGTAAAGGATTTCAAAAAGACTGTCGGCATACTTGCCTGCTTGCTTGGTCTGCTTGCTTTCATACCTATAATGGGGATTGATCTCGTAAAGGATAAGTATATAGATGGTTCCCAGTTTTCACAATTGGTAAAATTTTTGGGTCTTGCACTTGTGGAAGAAGGCGTAAAAATGCTTCTGCTTTTCATTTTGCCGTCAAAAAAGGTCAGGCAGGGGGCATTTTTTTCGTATTCGGTGCTGAGCGGAATGACTTTGGGCTGTTTTGAAACGCTTCTGTACATTGCCGTTTTGCATGCGAAATTACGATGGCCGGCAATAGCTGTTCATGCAATCTGTTCGGGGCTTTCGGGAATATTCGTATATTCAATCAAGAAAAAAAATATCCTTATAACGCCCTTTATATTTGCAGTTTTGTTCCATGGGGTGTATAATTATTTTGCGGATTTTTCTGACTTCAGGCATTACTTTGCATATGTGGTTATTTTGATAGCCGCTGTGGAATGTAAGCTTCGATACGAAGTGCTGAAGGCTGATTTAGCCGCTCCTAAAACGGGCGATAATTTTAGAGAAAATAAATTTTCAAAAGGAGATTCTAAAAATATGGGTGTCAAAGATTGGATCAACAAACTTTTCGGTAAAAAAGATGAATATACCGAAACGGATTTGCCGGAACAGACTGTATTCAGCAATTCATCAACGACCGTAAGCTCTTCTGATTTCGACAGCGATAAAACCGAAGAAGCGGCTGCTGTTCCTGAGACAAAAGAGGAAGAGGTGATTCCTGCTGCTCCTGTTGCTGAAGAAAAGCCTTCTGGCCTTGGATTCAGCAGCTATCCGCCTATCGATAAGCTTTTCAATGAAGAGGAGGTTCCTGAGCCGATAAAAGCGGAACCAAAGAAGGTCATTGAATCCTTTATTGACCCGGTAGAAGAGCCTGCCGTAAAGAGAACAAGGACGACGACTCCGAAGACTGCGGCTGCAAGTGCATCATCTTCAGAAGTAAAGGTTCCTGCAAAGAGGGGACGCAAACCGAAGTCTGCCACGACCATTGCTTCAGAAAACGCTTCTGCTACGACTGCACGCACAAGAAAGACCACCGCAAAATCAGCTGATGCAACCGCTGCTACGGAAAAGAAGCCGAGAAAGCGCAGAACAGCAGCAGAAATAGCCGCCGATGAAGCAGCAAAGACCGCAAAAAAGACGACCAGAGCTGCAAAAACAACGACGGCAAAGGCAACTTCTGCAGCAAAGACAACTGCAAAAAAAGCTGCCGGAACAGCCAAGGAAACTGAAAAGAAAACGACAAGAAAAGCCGCTGGTACAGCTTCTGGAACAAAGAAGACTACTACAAAGACTGCTGCAGAAAAGAAAACCACTGCTGCAAAGAAGACCGGTACTACGGCAAAGACAACTGCTGCAAAGAAAACCACTGCTACCGCCGCAAAAAAGACTGCTGCAACTAAGACTGCGGGCGCGAAAAAAACAGCTGCAAAAACAACTGCAAAGAAAACCACTACAAAGAAGTAATTCAGTGGTTTAGGCTATAAAAAAGAGGCTGTCCTTTAAGCTGAAGATTTTCCAGCAAGGGCAGCCTTTTTTGTTTCAGTTTTTTTTCTGTTTTGCTTTTTTCTATTTTATTTCAAGCCACTTCCAGAAACTTACGTCTTCCTGACCGATTCTCCAGAATCCTACGTTGTCTATGCCTAGGTCTTTGTACATGCGGCATCTGGTGACCAGAGAATATGCGTCGTCATAATATGCGGTGACATGGACTTTTGCGTCAAAATCAAAATAGGGGATTGAATCTTTCCGCTCAACGGATGTTATGTTGTGCTCTTTCATAATTCTTTCCATTGTCGTGAAAATCCATGCAGAAGCATAGGTTTCGTTTGCCCATGAACGACCGTAAAACGGCAGACCCATTATAAGCTTTTCTTTCGGAATGATCGATGATGCATATTTGGCTACTTTCTGGCACCATTCCATGCTTGCTACAGGACCTGCACTTCCGCCTGACCAATGTTCGTCATAGGCCATGATAAGTACTTTGTCCACGAGCGGGGCAATCTTTTTGTAATCGTAGATGTCATCGCTGTAGCTTTTTGTCCTTGCCGCCAATGCTATTGAAAAAATCTTTCCTTCAGGCAAAGCTTTTTTTACGTCTTTGAGAAAAAGGATAAAATTGTCTTTGTCACGTGCACCGACATTTTCAAAATCGATTTGTATTCCGTCGTAGTCTTTTGATGCCGCCGCTATTGCATTGATTATTCCCTGCCTGCATTTTCCGTTCGGATCTATGCTGAAGTGTGTGAGCGCACGTCCGGTACATGTCACGACAAGATGAATCCTGCCCTTGAACGTTGAAAATCTTTTGGGATTGGGAATAGAAGAAAGTTCTCCGTAGCTGTTCACGTCTGCACTGAAATAACAGAGGTCTGTGATAGGCATGTCATTGGAAAAATATTTTTCCCTGTCAGTCATGACATATCCCCATGACTCTTTGACAGCAACTTTTTCGCCCTCTATTGCAGGCTTGACCGAATTCACGTTTGCAGTCGTTTTGGTGTCGGCTGCAGACAACGGAAACAGTCCGGCTGCAATCACAATCAATGCAATGATTTTTTTCATTTTATACTCCCTTCATATATTAAAGCGTTCGGAAATCTTTCTTTTCCAGTGTTTTATGGCATGTGGATTATTTCCCTTGGTTTGCTTCCGTTTGCGGGACCTACGATTCCACGCTCTTCCATTTCTTCAACAAGACGTGCGGCCCTGTTGTAACCGATTTTCAATCTGCGCTGGATATATGAAGCAGACGCTTTTCCTGCCTGCACCACGATTTCCAATGCCTTTTCATAAAGCGGATCTTCAACGTCAGGATTGTACAGAGGCTCGTCATCGGAGCTTTCGTCTTCGTCATCGTCAAAGAAAATCTCATCGTCGATATATTCAGGTTCTCCCCATGATTTGACTGCATCGACTATATTCTCAACTTCCTGATCGCTCACAAAAGTTCCTTGAATGCGGTTCGGGAACGGATCCGTCGCTGATGTGTAGAGCATGTCACCCTTTCCGAGAAGCTTTTCTGCACCCGGCTGATCCAATATGATGCGGCTGTCGATTTTGCTTGCCACCATGAATGCAATGCGGCTTGGAATGTTCGCCTTGATCAATCCGGTGATTACGTCTATTGAAGGACGCTGGGTTGCCAGTACAAGGTGGATTCCGACTGCTCGGCTCATTGCTGCAAGACGGGCTACCACACCTTCGAGCTGCTTTCCTGTAGTTGCCATCAAATCTGCAAACTCATCTATAATAACGATCAGATACGGAAGCTTTTCCGTTGCAATGTGCTTTTCCGCAATCTTCTTATTATATGAAGAAATGTCGCGCACTGACATTCCGTCAAGGAGTGCATAGCGTCTTTCCATTTCGCAGAGGCAATATTGAAGTGCCTGCATTGCTTTTTTCGGCTCAGTGATTACCGGCGTCAAAAGATGAGGTATGTCATTATAAAGCTTAAGCTCAACGATTTTCGGGTCGATCAAAATCAGCTTGACTTCACGGGGGCTGCGTTTGTAAAGCATGCTTACGATCATGCTGTTCACGCACACAGATTTTCCGGCACCTGTTGCACCTGCAATCAAAAGATGCGGCGTTTTTACGAGGTCTATGATCTGCGTTTTTCCCTGGATGTCTTTTCCGAGTACGACGGGAACTCCCATTTTTGTCCACTCAGGCCTGTCTGCTTCAAGACATTCGCGGATTGAGATTATTGCCCTTGATGCATTCGGCACTTCTATTCCGACTGCATGCCTTCCAGGAATTGGTGCTACGATACGTACTGAATTTGCCGCAAGACGGAGTGCGATGTTGTCTGCAAGAGCGACTATCCTGTTGAGCTTTACGCCCGGTGCAGGAAGGATCTCAAACATCGTGACCACGGGGCCTTTTTGTATGCCTGTCACTTCTGCATCGATCTTGAATTCCGCCAAAGTGTCCTTGAGGTTTTTTGCGGCCGCTTTCGTTTCGTCATCGATGATCCAGTAAGGGTTGTCTTCGTATGCCGTCAGCAGATTGTACGGAATGTTGTAGACTGAATTCCATCCTTGGGGTTTCGGAGGCTCTTTTTTTTCTGCCTGGAAAACATAATCCACAGGCTCTTCTTCCTGCTGATTTTCTTCCTCATAATCTTCGGCATCTATTTCTTCTTGCGGGAAATCATCTTCTTCATCGCCGTCGTCTATAAAGCTTTCCTGCTGTATTTCTTCATTGCTGCTTTTGTAGGATTCAACGACTTCATCATCATCCGAAACATCCGCGACCACTATGCTGTCATTTATGAACGAGCTTGTTTCTGACAGATTTTCCATGTCCTGATCAGATTCCTGTTCCCCGAACACATAATCAACGCTCCTTGCGTCCGGTTCTTCCTGATTTACGGCCTGGTTTTCCATTTCTGCCTTGGCTTCTTTCGCCGCTTTGAGGGCTTCTGCACGTGCAATGAAAGATTTGTGCCTCTGCTGTATTTCAGACAGATTTTCTCCGCTTATGACATCTGGTGCCGGATCCGGGCGTGACATGCTCGGCTCTGCATGCGGCTCTGCTTGTTCCTGTGCAAAACGTGCCTTGTATTCAGGATTCTGCTCGACCGTGTTAAGGACATCCCTGTTCATTTTTTCAAATACGTCAGAAAGATCCGTGTCATTTGCAGAAACTTCAGATTTCAAATCCGGGACGAAATTGAATTCAACCGGCTTTTTTGTCCTTTCCTTAAGCTGCTCGCGGATTCTTGCAAAGAGTTTTTCTTCCTGTATTTTTTTCTGGCGCTCGGCCTCTTCTTTTTCTTCCTGAAGCCTTGCAGCAAGTTCCGCTTCCTTTTGCGCCTTGATTTGTGCAGGAGTCCTTGAATTTTCCCGGCTGCTTATCCTCTGGCGGATTACTGAAATGAAGGAGTTGTCTTCTTCGAATGCCTGTGCGTCAACGTACTCATCCACATCAGGTGCGGCATCTTCTTCCTGCTCCGGTTCTGATTCTGCTTCGAACTGATCAAGGAAATTGTTGTCCTCAAGCTTTTGGTTCTGCCTTTCAAACATCCCGATGATGTCTTCTTCATCTTCCGGGAATTCCACGAATTCAGTTTCAGCAGGAACGGCCTCATCGTCTTCCACGATGCTTTCTTCGTAATCTTGTGCCTCGTCTGCACCGGATTCTTCGTTTACGTCGTAATCATCTTCCCGGGCGTAATCGTTGTATTCAAGTATGCTGTGTGACGGTGAATTCTCTATGTTTGTGAGCGTATCCTGAACTTTTTCGTGCGGCGGCAAATCAAGGTCGGAATAATCGTCTTCTTTGAGGACCACGCGTTCTGCCGGTTTTTTGAAAAAGTCATTTATGTCAACGGCTTCGGTTTCGTTTCCTGCATTGTCCTGGTTTTTGCCGGATGTGCCCTGTGCAGAATTTTCCTTGTCCTGCATTTCGCCGTAATCCATGATGTCCTTGTATTTGTCCTGGGCTTTTTTGAAAAGGCTCTTGAACGGCGATGCAATTATCTGACCGAATGATTTGGGACCCTCATCTTCCTGCGACTGGTTGATTTCGCTGTCTCCTGAATCAACAAGGAGATTCTTTTTTTCGTCAAAGAAATTTTCCGCTATGGTCGGTTCCTGGAATGTGGAATCATCATCGTCGTCTACTGTTTCATCGGAAACTGCTCCGTTGCTTCCCTTTCCTTCGCTCAAAACGATTTCAACCGTACTCTGCGTGTCTGAAAATGAAGAGTCCGGCACGGAAGTAATCTTGGAATCTTTCTGCGTGAGTTTCTTGAATTTTTTGACGAGCGAATCAACGAACTTTTCGATTTTGTTTTCATGCTCGGAATCATCGGATTTTCCTGAATCATCCCTTTCGAACACCGGTGCGCTTGTGACGCTGGTTTTCTGCGCTGTATTGAGCTTTTTGCGGAGTTTTCCGGCCATGATGACCGTAAGCAGATACTCAACGGCAATCAAGAGGAGCGAAACGACGGAAAGCAGCGTGATTTTTACGAAGGCAATCGCATGGGATTCGCTTGTGAGTGATGCCCTTATGAGCTTTTCCGCAATGACAAAAGTCATGAAAGGAATCGGCGAGACTATAAGGCAGAGAGACCTTTGCACCGACCAGTGAGAATCAAAGCAGAAAGAGCCTGAAATGATAAAGAACAGAGGAATCAGCAGGCTGCAGAATCCGTATGCCGAATAGAGCATGTGCCCCAGCTTGAAAAGTGAACTGCGGTCTGAGTCTGGATTCGCACCGTAATCAAAAATACGGACGAAAATAGCTATAGTGAAAATTGCTGCGAGAATGAAAAGAATTGATCCGGCCACTACGGACGCAATCCGCTCTTTTTTAATTCGATTTGTCATAACCCACCCATTTGTTTTTTGAATACCGGAGTCCCTCTCCGTGTGATATTTTCCCGGATATCACAAAATTCAAGCCATATCCCCATGCCTGATTATGTATCGGTAAAGATTATACCCCGGTTAAGGAAAAATGAACATAGGGCAAGGGGGAAATTTTGCGAAAAAAAACCGTATTTGTCTGACGCTTGAAAATTAGCGGGGCTTGGATTATACTATACTCGTGTCTGAATTATACATTGTAGGAACGCCAATCGGGAATTTGGGGGACATCACTTTCAGGGCGCTTGAAACGCTCAAGTCCGTGGATGTGGTTGCGGCGGAGGACACCAGGCATACTCTGGAGCTTTTGAGCCATTTTGAAATCCGCAAACCCATGATCAGCTGCCGTTCGCAGAATGAAAAAACTGCCTCTGAGAAAATCATCGCGCTTTTGGATGAAGGAAAATCCGTGGCGTATGCAAGCGATGCCGGAGAACCCGGAATAAGCGACCCTGGAGCCGTGCTTGTGGGTGAAGTCAGGAAAGCCGGGCATAAGGTGATTCCGATTCCTGGACCCAGTGCGTTCGCAACATTGGTTTCAGTGGCCGGAGCAGGTGGTAAGACCCTTGTTTTTGAGGGATTCCTTTCACCGAAGCCGGGAAGACGCAGAAAAAGGCTGCGTGAGCTTATGGAAATGGATGCCGCCGTGGTTGTCTACGAAAGTCCGTTCAGGGTGGTCAAGCTGCTTTCGGATATAGCGGAAATCGACCCGGAAAGAAGGGTTGTGGTAGGACGTGAGCTGACCAAGCTCCATGAAGAGATAAACGACGGCCCGGTCACTGAAATTCTGGCTGATTATTCAGGGCGGACGAAGGTTTTGGGTGAATTTGCCGTATTTATTTCTTCAAATAAAAATACTAAACTTTTAAATGATGACTCCGATAATAATAGGGAGGAAGGTTACTATGATGATTGATAAGATTTCTAGAGTAGAATCTCTTAACAACCTCCAGAACGTAAAACGCTCAAACAACGTTTCAAGTCTGAAGGCAGGAGCTGATGAAATCAATGTTTCCGACGAAGCCAGGGAGTTGGCAACCGAGTACTACATGGGAAAGGTCGCTGATGAAACTCCTGATGTACGCCAGAACTTGATTGATCAGATCAAAATCAAGATCCAGGATCCTAACTACTTGAATGCAGAGACAATCGCGGCTACGGCTGACCGCATCATGGATGCCTACGGTCTGTAAGCGCAGGTTTTTGCAGGTTAAGAAGTTGGCTCTAAAGTAACGGGTGGAGTGTTAAAACTAAATCTTGAGCGTAAATAACACAAGGTTTAGCTTCAGAACAGTGTGGGATTTACAGATTTACGGTTTTAAACTTCTTGGAAAAGGGCGGATTCTTCCGTCCTTTTTTTTATTTCAACAGATGTTCTTTGCCGCTTCTTTCTGTTTTGATTTAAGGAATGCCTTGATTTTTCCGTTAATAGACGTAGGGGCAGTTTTATGCTGCCGGGAGTTTTAAATGTCTGATTTTATTTTCAAGATTCAGCCTAACATCGTTTTGGGTTCGTATACTACAAGCCGTCTGGGACAGTATGTAAAGGATTTCGGCAGCAAGTTCATGGTCATAATGGATCCTGTCCTAAAACAGGTCGGCAATGCTGAAAAAGTCGTCAAATCTCTGGAAGACAGGAAAATCGATTTTTTTGTCTTTGATGAAATTCCCGGAGTTGCTGACACTCAGGTCGTTGAAAATGCCCTGAACCTTGCCCGCGAAGCTCATATACACGGAGTGATTGCGGTGGGTGGTTCCAAGACGCTGAATGCAGCGAAGGCCGTTTCTGTCCTGTACCACGAAACCCACGAAGTCTATGATTTCATTGACGGGGCTAATCCTTCTACGGCACCGCTCCCTTTGATTGCTCTACCAACCACTGTCCGCGAGCCTTTCATCTTTACTGACCGAACGCCGATCGTTGATTCACGCTCATCAAAAATCCGCCTTTTGAACGGACGCTACGGACTTTGCAAGATGGTTCTCTTTGACCCGAATCTGACGGTGTCCCTTACCGAAAACCAGATGGCATCAATGGCGATAGAGTGCCTTTGTATTGCCACGGAAGCATATTTGAGCCAGAAAGCCACTTTCTTCAGCGACATGATTGCAGAAAAGGCAGTGGAGCTTTTGAGCTATGCAATGGACGGTTCCCCGACGCTGACGATAACCACTCCTCAGGAAGTCCTTTTCAGCCAGGCAGGATGTATGGCATCTTTGGCCGCCGCATCAAGCTCCATCGGTGCGGGTTCGCTCATCTCAATGTGCATCAATTCAAGATATAAGATTACGAAATCCCTCACCACGCTGATTTTGTTCCCTTATATCATCGAGGATGCCGCAAAATTCCGTAAGGACCGTCTGGCTCATCTGGCAAAAATCCTCCGCGCATGTCCGGTTGACGCAAGTGATGATGATGCCGTCGAGTCTTTGATTGAGTATGTCCGCCAGCACATCGCAAAAGCAAATCTTCCGGCACGCCTTAAAGATCTGAACGTTACGATCGAGCAGCTTGCCCTTTGTGCAGAAGATGCCCAGGACGTTGACCTGATCAACACCCTTCAGCGCAGCATGACCAGCGATGATTTGTTCGATCTTATAAAGCAGGCATTCTGATCCAAGGTTTTTGAAATGATATCACCGGATCGTCTTTCGGAACTTTCAGCAGGACAAAAGAGGCGTAAGCTTGCACTGACTTTCGGCGAACTTGAGCGTGACATAGCCGGAATCGCAGAAAAAGGCACGGGCTATAATTTTCCGTCCATGAGCCGCAGGGAATATACAAAGGCGGTCGTGAACGTGGTTTTGAGCGACCCGAAGCTTTCCGAAAACAGTGCCGCCGAGCTTGAGCGTCTGCTTTCCGATGAAGATTTTGATGAAAGAAGGGTCTGCAATGTTGCAAGAAATGCATTGCTGGCCATAATAGGAACGTTCCCCGCAGAATGGGACCTTGTAATAGCGCCTCATTCTATGGAAAAAAATACCGTGGAAAAGAGAAATTTTTTCCCTGGAACGGCCGTATATGCGGAAGATATCCGTTCACCGTTCAACCTTGGCTCCATTTTCAGGACTGCCGAAGCCATGGGCTGTGAAAAAGTGTATCTTTCACCGATGTGCACGGATCCTGCCCAGCCAAAAGCAGTCAGAAGCGCGATGGGGTGCATAGAAACCATGGGTTATACCCGCTGCTCCCTGGATGAGCTTGTTTCTTCGTCAGATTCAGAAATCTTTGTCTTGGAAACAGGCGGAATCCCAGTGAAAGAGTTCAAATTTCCGGAAAAAGGAACGGTCATAATCGGTTCGGAAGAGCTTGGGGTGAGTCCGGAAGCTTTGGCAAAGGCAGAAGGCCGGATAGTCACCATTCCCATGACCGGGCTGAAGGCTTCGCTTAACGTAGGAGTCGCTTTCGGAATATTGATGCAGGAATGGACGGATTATTTGCGGAACCATCGCTGACCGTAAGCATGGGGCAATTTCCGGCTGCTCCATACTTTTATAAAGGAATGTTTCAAAATATCGGATTCTGTGTTATAATAGATGGACAACAGGATCATTATAAAAAGTCTGGCTGGTTTTTTACCGGCCGTTAAGGAAATGCTATGGCTCAGGCGGAAAGAATAGAGGTTGATGTTACAAAAGTCCGTAAGGCAATACAATCAGGAATACCTCTTACGATAACAACTTATACCCTCCCTCACGAAATGGAAGATTATATGGCGGACGTGCTGAAGGTTTTCCTTACCGAAGTGAGGCAGGATCAGATGGTGGAAAGTTTGTCCTATTGCCTCAAGGAATTGGTGAACAATGCAAAAAAGGCCAATACAAAGCGCATATACTTTGAAGAAAAAGGCCTGGACATAAACAACCGTTCTGATTATCTGCGCGGAATGAAGAATTTCAAGCAGGAAACAATCGAAAACATCGATCATTATCTCCAGATTCAAAAAGAACGCGGTCTTTACGTAAAGACTATCATGCAGACCCGGAACAACAAAATCCGTATTGAAGTGCGCAATAAGGCCGAGCTTACTTATTATGAATACAAGAGGATCCACGACAAGATAACGAGGGCGCAGCAGTATAAATCAGTGGAAGACGGACTTGCCCAGCTCCTTGATGATTCTGAAGGCGCAGGACTCGGACTTGTCATCATGATTCTGGTTTTGAAAAAAATCGGTCTTACGGAAGAAACATACCAGATTTTCAGTGAGGACGGTGAAACCATAACAAGGCTCACTCTGCCGTTCAATGCCCAGATGGTCAACGACATTGCCGAGCTTTCTTCAAAATTCGCCTCTCTGATTGACGGGCTGCCTGAATTCCCGGAAAACATCAGTGAAATCAGCAAAATCATAAACGACCCGGAAAGCAGGATGAGCGACATTGCTCAGAAAATATCCAATGACGTTTCTTTGACAGCCGAGCTTTTGAAGCTTGTCAACTCGGCCGCATTTTCGCTTGTAACGCCGTGCCATTCGATCGGAGAAGCCGTCAAGCTTGCCGGATTGCGCGGAATCAAAAACCTGCTTTATTCCATCGGTTCGGTTCAGACTTTATCTTCCGATGAGGATACCGAGCATATAAAAATGCTTTGGGATCATTCATACAAAGTTGCGTTTTATTCATACAATCTTGCAAGAAGCTTTTTCCGTGACTCTTCTGAGAAAGCATATATTGATGACAGCTATGTTTGCGGGCTTCTTCATGACATGGGAAAAATCATCTTTGAGACCGCCCATCCTGACATACTTGATCAGATAAGCAGTCTTTCAGCTGAATACGGTCTTAATACGGAGCTTTTTGAACGCCTGGTAGCCGGAGTGAATCATTCTGAAGTCGGTGCAATGGTCGCCGAAAAATGGAATTTCCCGGATATGATCGTCAACACCATCCGCTATCACCATGCTCCTGAATCAGCGCCGGCGGAGACTAAAAAACTTGCCGAAATTGTGTGCCTTGCAGATTCTTTCACCCACTATCAGGGCGGAGATTTGGAATTCCATCAGATAGAGCCTGCATTGCTCAGAAAATACGGAATACAGACGGAATCTGACGTTAAGGACATAGTTGCAAGATTGGAAAAGGCATTGCAGAGGGACAAGGCGAATTTATAGTGTGTCCATCCCATAAAGCCGGATTTTCTGTGGACTGAAATGAAATATGATATTATAATTGGAAGATATCATATTATTTATAGAAAGTAATTATAGAAAGTGTAAAACTGAAAAATAAAAGATGGGAGTAGACATGAGTGGAATGGAAGACATGGACCCGGAAATTGCGGCCCTTTTGAATGACACGGAAAGCAATCTGCCGACTACAAACGACCAATCCATGCCTGATGATGGAGAAGGTTATACATTCGGCGAATCTGGAAGCGGAAGATATTCTGACGATGATTCAGAACCTGATAAGGATCCTCTTGCCGTCGATTTGAGTGTCAGCAAATTCAAGCCGATTGAAAAATTTTGGGAAGACGAGCCTAACCCTATTTTTGATGACCCAAAGTATTACAAGACTTGCTTTACTGGAGAGGACGAAAGTGCACCGCGCCTGCATCAGATTCTTTCAAAATATCTTACGACACAGGACAGAAACGACCGCTCCGCATACCGCCAGCAGATTATTCCGGCATATTGGAATTTCTTGAGGTCAATGGCACCGAAAATGGTGAACCCAAGGACTCCTTTGAGCAAAAAACTGGCCATGAGATACGGAATGGTTCTTCCGTCACTTTTTACGCCTGAGCAGAAGGATTTCTTTTCACGCGCAATCCTTGACAACAACACCGGTGAGCCAGTCCTTTACATGGACGAATGGATAAAAGAAATTGCAACCGGAAAGCTTACCCCAAGTTTGACCGATGAGCTTCCTATGAAAAAGAAAACAGGTCCGGGAGCCGATCAGCAGAGAATCCAGCAGCTCAAGAGCAAGAACGACGGAAAAATGCAGAGCGCGGAAAACCTTTTGAGTTCACGTGAGGCAGAAAGAGACAGGCTTGAGCTTCAGGTTCAGGACAAAATCACCATGCTTACTCAGCACGATCCGGTCATTGGTTTTGACAAGCACAGGCAGCCGTATTCTGAAATACAGCGCAAGCTTTTTGCCGAAATTACAACGCTTTTTCATTCGCTGCAAAAAGTGGACAAAGAAATGAGCGGCTATCTTAGGGAACTTCAGGAAGCAAAGGAAATAAACTACAGCCTTGAATCAAAAGCATCTGAATTCCCGGAAGAAACGGTTTCAGTCGGAGTTGAGGAAATCCTCGGCGAAATGACTACCGTGCGCCAGATGGCAAAGATGACTTGCGGCCGCCAGGGTAACCAGTTTCCGATTTTGAGCAAGGAATTCTTCCATTGTCTTGGAAAGGAAACAGGATTCCGTGAAAACGTTATCCGTGAGCTGGAGGAGATTGAATCAATCGATCCGGGCTGCTTCCAGAGAATCCACCGCAACATACCGAACAGAATCGTTCCTTATGTTCTTTTGGTTCCGACCTACGGTGATTCAGGTTTCTGCTGGGAACCGTTTGAAAGGATGAACCGCATAACAAGCCGCGGACGCATCGTAATCCCAATGTACCCGCGCAATCTTAAAGTGGCATGCCTTACCGCAGTCGCAGATTTGAGATGGCAGGTTGCAAAAGAAAAGGCTTCTTTCGACTGGATGTCAGAAGGCTTGACCGGACAGTACTATCAGTACATCGAAGGCAAAAAGCTCAAGGGCGACGTAAAGCAGTACTTTATAGAAGATTATATCCTCTGGATGACAAAGGAATGCAACGGAACCCAGAAACTTGACAAAGAAGTGCGTGCAATCTTCTGGCGCTACATACCGTTCCCACAGGAGCGCAAGGATGAGCTCAAAAAGCGCAGCATGATTTATCAGGAACTTTATCAGAGGGACATCAACCGCAGCATGAGCGACGGATATTGATTTTCCATCGAAAATATTTTCAAAGCCCTGGAATTTGTTTTCCGGGGCTTTTTGATTTTTTCCCGCATTGAAACTATTCCCGTTATCGTATAGAATCGTTGAAACAAAATATGCGAGGGAACACATGATTTTTTCACCTGTTGAAATTGAAGAGACTGTAAATATGTTTATGCGCCACAAGCTTGACGTGCGTGCAATCACCATGGGC
>JAFOTA010000218.1 GCA_017421145.1 Treponema sp. | reverse complement strand
GCTTCACCGATTATGCTTTTGATTTTTTTAAGCTGTTCTTTGCTTATGTTTTCTACCTTTTTAATCAAATCCGTCTCCTGTGAAAAATTAAACCGTAAGCTCGTCCATTTTTTCTTTGTTTCCCACGGAAAATGCAATGTGAGCATAGCCGGTACGGTTCTGATTTCCAGCCTTGCGCCGTCCTCAATGAAATGAAATAAGATTTGAAGCCTGTTTTTTCGTTGTGGTATCCACTGCTTGAAACGCCGCCCAAAAAATCAACGAAAAACTTTTTTGCATTTTCCAAATCATTTACAAACATTGCAACATGTTCTATCTTTATTTTTTTCTCCTGATAATTTCAAGCGCATGTCGGTATATTTTTGTGTCTTGTCCTCGAAACCGAGTTTTTTGTAAACAGGGTATCCGTCTTTTGTCGCAACCAAATCTATCCGGCAGATTTTATTTTTTCTTGCATATTCAATCATATTTTTCATAAGCTGAGTGCAGATTCCCTGCCCCCGGAATTTTTCTTCCGTATACACGCTGAGGACTTCGCTGTCAAAACCGTTCGGCAAAAATGGATTTGCAGGTTTTTCGATGATCAAAAGATATGCAGCAGCGACAAGTCTCTCTTCTTTTCTTGCGACAAATGCAACCAGCTCTTTTCCAAGCCTGCGCTCAAAATAATCAGGAAGCTGATTTTCCATGCATTCTTTTTCATAGTCACTTATCGAACCGAAATCTTCGATCATGTAAGCGATTCTCAGGCGCACGAGTTCCGGTATGTCATTTTTATCCGCCGTGTCAAAAACAATTTTATCTTCCATACAAAACCTCCTTTTTATCCTACAATTTTTTGCAAAACTTTGTAAGAGGAAAAAACAAACGGCTGCCTAACAAACAATTAGACAGCCGTTTTATATGCAGCAAGATTTTGAATATGTTTTTTACACTTTGAACTGATCGACCTGCTTTCCGATTTCGCGTATTGAATTTTCCATGAGCGAAGATATTTCTGAAAGCGCACCTCCAGTCGTATTGATTTTATCCGCGCTTCTTCCCATTTCGTCCATGCTGTGCTTCATGCTTTCGGTTTCGTTTTTGAGAGTAGAAACAGCTTCCATAATCACGCGGCTTCCGTCCATCATTTCTTGGGATGCCTTTTGAACCAGATTTGAGCTTGACTTCATGCCGTGCAATGCTTCGGTAATCTGCGCGGAACCTTCCTGCTGTTCTGTCATAGCCGCCTTAATCTGCTGGACGAGAGTGTCCGTTTCCTGAATTTCGTTTGCAAGACGCGCGTATCCCTGAACGCCTCTCTGGGTTGCTTCGACGACAGTTTCAATCGTTCCCTGAATCTGCTGGAGCTGGTCACCGATTGTCTTTGACTGAGTGGATGAAGTTTCGGAAAGCTTTCTGATTTCATCTGCAACGACTGCAAATCCTTTTCCGGCTTCTCCTGCATGTGCCGCTTCAATTGCCGCATTCATTGCCAAAAGATTCGTCTGGCTTGCGATGGTTGCGATAACCGTGTTTGCCTCGCTCAAAAGCTTTGACTGATTTTCAATCTGCGCAATCTGTGACTGGAGTTCTTCCTGTGTCTTTGCACCTACTTCAGCATCGGATTCAAGTCCGCCGAATGACACGGCCATCTTGTCTACGCTGCGGTTGACTTCGTTTATGTTTCCGATCATCTGCTCAACTGCAGTGGAAGCTTCCTGCACTGCCTGCGCCTGTTTTACGACGAGCTTTTCCTGTTCGTGTATGCTTTCAAGAATCTTTTCAACGCTGTCAGCCGTTTGACCGACGCTTGCATGCTGGCTCTGGAGATTGCCCACAAGATTTCTTATGCTCACGCTGATCTGTTCGATTGCAGCCATAGTGTCGCTTGTGGTTCCGCCGAGTTTTTCTCCTGCACCATTGAGCGCGGATTTCGTCTGCTTCATCGTTTTTATGATTCCCTGCAGGGTTTCTGAGAAAACATTGAAGCTTTCGGCTACGTCACCTATTTCATTTTTTGAGCTTACGCTGATTCTTTGGGTCAAATCTGCATTGCCTTTTTCAATCTGCTCCGCACTGTCACGGATGTTGTTGCGGATCACTTTGAGAGGTCCCATGATTTTTCTCGTTACAAAAGCGGTTCCCACAGCAACTATGATAGTAAAGATTATGCACACAACAATAATCGTGCTGAGCGTCCGGTAGAAATCTTCAAAGACTGTTTTTTTCGGAATGAACGCTACGATTGTATAACCGGTCTTCTGGTTCGAAATTTTTTTGGTATAATATGTGCTGTATGTTCCGCCCGGCACTGTAATCATTCCGTTTTCCTCAGATGAAGAAACGAATGCAGCAAGATCAGGAATATCGATTTCCGTAACATCCTTGAAATTGCATTTTCTGATTCCCGTGTCTGCCAAAATAGTTCCATCGCCCTGAATCATCATGAAGAACGAACCTTCACCAAGATTCATGCTTTCAAGTATCGTGGTCAGCGTTTCAAGCGAAACTTCTATCGATGCATTTCCTATGAAGCTTCCGTTTCCGTCATACACGCATCTTGTGATTCCTACGACCGTCGTACCTACAGTCGATGCGAATGCATCCGTAAGCATCACCTTGCCGTTTCCTTTGTTTGCGGTTTCATACCATACGCGTTTCCGTGGGTCATAGCCTCCGCTCATCGAATTGTCGAAGTTCGTTGCATATCCGCCCCACTTTGTTCCGATATAGATTTCCGCAATGTCCTTGTCGTTTTTTGCAAACAGCTTGCAGATTTTTCTTATATCAGCTTCCACCGGACTTTTTTCATATCCAAGAATCTGGACGGTTCCGGTTTCATTGACAAATGAGTGTATAGTTTCATCTGCGGCCTTCAATTCATCCGATTCGGCAAAAACATTCAGTTCTGTTTCCTTTGCGCTGAAGAACATCGATATTGAATCAGAAAATTCTGAAAGAGCCCCGAAAGCACTTAAATAAAAACTGTTAAGACTGTGCCTTGAAAAGAAAACTCCGGCCATGGTCATGGACTGCGCAACCACTATAAGAATCAACACAACGACTCCTATAGAAAATTTTGTCGCCAATGATCTGCGTGTTAAGCTCATAATAATCTCCCGCTATATAAAATATGTTTTCATGTCACCCTTTCCCTTGACAGCCACCTCGACAGGTTCCCCGTAGCTGAAGGATGTCTTTGTCTGCTCGAAAGTCGCTTCGCTCACATGGATCTGCATCGGAACGCCGGTACTTTCCATGCGGCTTGCAACGTTCACCGTATCTCCCCAGATGTCATAGATGAATTTGCTCTTTCCGATTACGCCGGCAACAAGTTCACCAGAGTTGATTCCCACGCGGATCTGGATGTCGACGCCCCATGTTTCATTGAATTCCCCGACATCCTTGATAAGTCCTTGGGCAAAACGAACCATCTTTTCTGCACCGCCGTTTTCTTCATTTTCATTGAGTCCGGTGGCAGCCATGTATGCATCGCCGATCGTCTTGATTTTTTCAATGCCTTCTTTCTTTGCGCGCTCATCGAATTTTGAGACAAGCCTGTTGAGCATCGTTACGACTTTTTCTGCGCTCATCACTCCGCTCATTTTCGTAAATCCGACTATATCGGTGAAAAGAACGGTAGCGTTGTGGTATTTCTTTGCTATGGTCCTGTCTGGATGCTCCGTAAGTTCAGCGGCAACCTCTGCAGGAAGGATGTTCAGAAGCAGGCTCTCTGCCTTTTCGTTTGCAACCTTAAGCTCACGGGTGCGTTCGTCAACTTTCTGCTCCAGTTTTTTCTGATAGCGCCTCATCTTGCGGATTTTATGGATTACACCAAGCAGGACCAGTCCGACAACCACAACTCCGATTATTGTCCAGAACCATGGAAGCTGCCAGATATACGGTTTCTTTTCAATGATGACAGGTTCCGTAGGTTCTCCCTGTATGCCGTCGCTGTTCTGTGAGATTACCGTAAACTGATAGGTTCCCGGCTTCAAGTTTGTATATGAAACGCTTCTTGCGGACGTCCATTCTGAATAATCATCGTCGAATCCGGCAAGCTTGTACCTGAACCTCATGCTGTCCGATGAAATGAAGCTCATTCCCGTGTATTTTATCGTGAGACGTTTTTCAGACGGTGCAAGAGTTATCTTTTCTCCGCGCCAATCTTTCGTGGTGTTGTCGATGGTGTAGTCCTGAATCTCAATCCTAGGAGCGTATTTGTTCATGCCTCCTTTTTTCGGATCATAGATTGCAAATCCGTCGGTGAGCGTGAACCAGACCCTTCCCTCCGAATCTTTTGCGGAAAGCGACGTTGACGTGACACCGCTTGTAATAAGTCCGTCGGAAGCTCCGTAGTATCTTGCAGAAACTCTTTTACGAGTTCCTGCCACCACTTCCTGCATTTCAGAATACGGAACCGAGAAAACGCCCTTGTTGCATGTCATCCACACAAGACCCATGTCGTCGCATATCATCTGGAAAACGCTGTCCGTACCCATGCCGTTGTATGAGTTGAAATTCACGAATCCGTCGGTTTCTTCCATATATCTTGAAAGTCCCGTGCCGGTACCAATCCAGAT
>JAFOTA010000032.1 GCA_017421145.1 Treponema sp. | reverse complement strand
TTTCTTAATAGAATGTTCTGCATAAAAATCATTAATAAAACCAAATATAATAGCCAATATTCCAAATATAGCTATTAACATTGATGAAGCATCAGCATAAAATTCCATTAATTTTTGATATTTTCTTTTTATTTCAGTTCTTTTTGTATCTGCTCTAATATAAAGCATTGCGTAGTTTTGATAATCATATAAATTACTTCCATATCTATTCATCCCTTTATATAAAGGAATATGAATTTCCCGGATGGTGCATCTTCTTGCAAGTGATCTTCACTCCGTCTATGTAAAAAGGCTCCATCTCGTGGATTAGATGGAAATTGAACACTTTTCCGACGTTTTCCCATGCTCCGTTCTGCGGAAAATACGGGCATCTGCTCTGCTCGGCAAGAATCCTCTCTGCAGCCGGGAAAGTCGAATAGAAATCGATCGTGCTTGATTTGTCGAATATCGGCCAGAAAAACGGAAGACCCTGCAGATGATCCCAGTGGAAATGCGACATGAGTATGTTATAGTGCTTGTCTTCAGGATGTGAGCCGTTGACTCCGAATTCCCTGAGTCCGCTGCCGCAGTCAAGGATGAACTGCTTTCCGCTGTCTGAAACGATCTCAACGCAAGGAGTGTTGCCGCCTATGGTTCCGTAAATCCATGGAGGAAGCGACGCAAGGAAACGCATTTTTGCATCTTCTGATTCAACGTCTTTTGCGGTTATCCTTTCGACGACCGCCGTGATCTTTGCCTGAACCTGCCTTGTTGTCAAAGGAGCCGGTAACGAGCCTCTGACTCCCCAAAAATGAATTTTCACTTACCCTCCAGCACCCGGAAAAATCCGTAAAAGCAAATTTTGTAAGGGGCTGCTTGCCAGTACCCCGGAAAGTTTCGTCTTTCAATTATAGAATTAATATAAAAAAAAATAAATAGGCAACGTTGAAAAAACTCATCTGCCGGTCAATAAACACGTATGCAAAGTCAAAAAAAAAGCACCGGCTTGCTACCGATGCTTTCTTGCTGGGGAGTGAAGGATTCGGACCTACGAAGGACGAGCCAACAGATTTACAGTCTGCCCCCTTTGACCACTCGGGAAACTCCCCATTGTCCATCAATCGCTTGATGAACTAAGCCGCCACAGGGACTCGAACCTTGGACCCCGAGATTACAAATCACGTGCTCTACCAACTGAGCTATAGCGGCTTGTAGCGTTGAATGTCTCAACGATGTTTGTAATATATATGATTTCACCAATCATGTCAACACCAATTCAGGAAAAATTGCGGAAATTTTCTAAAAACCCGCTTTTTTTGCGTCCAACAGGCTTTCATACAGCGGAATGTACCTTGCCTGCGCCACTTTCTGCCATGAGAACTGCTTGCGGACGTTTTCTGCCGTGTGTGCGATCATTTTTGCGAACATGTCGGATCCTGCCCTGGACTTGATTTTTATGAGAGGCTCCAGCATTGACGTAAGCTCTTCCGGCGTGTTCTTTTTATATAGGAATCCTGTTTCTTCATCTACGATCTTGCATAGTCCTCCGGTTGCGTGTGCGACTGGAATGGTTCCGAAAATCTGTGCGATAAGGTCTTCAAGCCCGCACGGTTCGAAATAGCTCGGAAAAATTGCCATGTCTGCGGATGCCATGCACAAGCGTGAGAGAAATCTGTCATAGCCCCTGAAATATACGCACTTTCCCTCATGCTTTAGCGCGACCTGAAGCAGTTCCCTTTCAAGCTCCGGCTGTCCCTGCCCGATGAAAATGAAACGCACGGGAAGCCCTTTTGAAAGTATTGCGTCCGCGGCCTGGGTAAGCACTGTTATTCCCTTCTGCCAGACGACCCTTCCGTGGTATGCTATGTATGCCAGGTCTTTTTCCTTTTCTTCCTTTATGTATCCGTATGTTTCTATGCCCCTGAGCTTGTCCGCCTCAACGGGTTTTTCGCATGCATATTTTTCAAGGAAGTAGCTGCGGCATAGGTATTTTCCTTCGAGGTCACCTGATTCAGGATCGAATGCATACGGAAGAAGCGACGCTTTTGTGTCCGACGGCGTGTACCGCGATATGTCTATTCCGTTGGTTATCCCTATGATCTTTGTGTTTCTTTCCTGGAAAATCCTTGAAAGACCGGCTGTATCCGTCATGCCCGAAAGAATTTCCTCTGCGTACTGGGGTGAAACCGTCGTGAGGCACGCTGATTTTTCTGCAAGCAGGAATGGTTCCACGCACTGTCCGTTCGTTCCGTATGAAAGTATTGAATCAGGAAGTCCCGTGTACCATCTTGCATCTCCGAATGAATCGAAGCTGTGGTGGTATCCCGGCCCTGCGTTGTGTATGGTCACAAGGCACCTGGTTTTTGCGTATGTTCTCCCTGCATGCGGATTCCGGCTTTTTTCGAAGTCAACGAACACCGGAACCAATGCCGTCGGTGCATCCTGGCAGTGGATTATGTCAGGCCTTTGAGCGGCGCCTTCAAGCATCATGCCGTATTCGACGACCGCTTTCTGGAAAACCGTGTTCATGAGGTGGACGTCTGCATGTCCCTGTCCGTGCCTGTGCGATGGATCGGCTGATTCTTCTTCCTTGGTGTATGTGTAGACCGCCTGTTTTCCGCTGAAGCACCGGTTGTTTACGAGTATGATTTCGACTCCGTTCAAAAAGCCGCGGGAAAACCATACTTCATGCATGGCACCGGCAGAGTCTATTTCTACGCGTTTTTTCCATTCGCTCCTGAATCTTTTCAGTCCTGAAACGTCCGTGCACCCGTACATGGGCAGGAAGACAGTCACTTTATGTCCCAGGGATGCAAGGCTTTCTGAGAGCGAGCATGACACGTTCTTTACGCCGCCCGCTTCCGCAATTCCTGCATATTCACGCGTTACCGTCCAGATGTTCATGCTTTTATGCCTGCCAGATCAGGACGGAGAATTTCCGCGCCGTTTATGTACTCGCTCTTGCGTTTGAACCCTTCCGGAACATAGGCCGTAATCATTATTCTTATGACTTTGGGAAGCATCCCCCTTATGACCGGTTCCTGAGAGCAGAAAAGAGGTATGACCGATGTGTCAAGCCCTGTGTTTCCGCATCTACGGAGAGCCGTCGCAGGATTGAGTGCGTCAAGGTCGGGTGTCACGGTAAACTGGATGTTCACTATGTCGTCTTCCGAAAGCTTGTTTCCGCTGAACATCAGCCTGCACAGCTTTCCTACGCTGTCGGTTATAGATTCCGCCGTATTTTCAGAGCATGCGGCACCGCGTATGCTGCAGAGTCTCTTATCGTTCATCTTGTGCTCCATTGAACGTCCGCCTAATCCGATTTCTTTCCTGCATAAGCGCCCATGAGCTTTTCCATTACGTCGGAAAGATTCCCGGATTTTGAGAAATCGTTGAATTTGGGGTATTTTTCAAGCATGCCGGCAAACTGCTCCAGCTGCTTCATGCTGTTTTCAAGCTGCAGGATTTCGTCCGCCTGATCCTTTACCTTTTCCTTTATAACTTCGTTGAGGTTCGCAAGGTAGGCTGAATATGTCTCCTTCGCAAGATTGTAGAGGTTTATGTCGGGGACTTTTGACGAAACAAGCTCGACCGAATCCACTGAAATGCCTTCGAATTCACCGAGCCTTGGAGAAAGCGCCTTTTCCACCTGATTTTTTGACAGAACCGATGAAGCCGGAATCTGGTCGCCCTGTCCTCCGCCTATCATGTATGCAGACACTAAATCAGCGGCAAGAACGGATTTTGTCCTAAGGTACTCTTCAAGGCTTTCTTCTTTGTTTTCGATCTCGCCCTTTTTTACTAGCGAATGAATCTTTTCCGGGCTTACTGAAAACACCGTCCTTACTGTGAACGAGTATGAAAAATCGGGCTTGGGGTCAAGGAGCATCCTGTATATCTCAGCAGAAGGAAGCGTTCCTGACACCGTCTGCACGTATGAATGTTCCTTCATGTCGTAGAGCGAAATGTTCACGTTCGTTGGAAGCAGCCTCTCCCATCTCCAGAGAAACTCACCGTATTTTATGGGTTCCGGATAAAGACCGCCCGTCTTTGTCGTAAGCACGGCGCATTTGCCCGGTTTTACATAAAACGATATCCAGCCGATGAAAAAAACGGCTGCGGAAAAAATCACCAGAAGAATCAGGTTGGCGAAAAATCTCTTAACTTTCATTGAAAATCTCCCGGGCTGTGTCATAAGTAGTCCATGGACTTTTGCAGCTCGTTCGATTATATTATAATTTGACGGGTTATAAAAGCCCCGGACGGTTATAAAAATGGGAAAAAAGAGCTATCTGCAGAAACAGGAACGTAAAAACAGGACTTCATTCCTCTACAGCCTTGTCTCAAGGTCGGTTCTGTTCATTTTTCTCTTCACGCTGACTGTCTTTGCTATATATCTGTCTGGTAATTTTCAGGGCTTCCTTGACAGCACCCAGCGCTACCTTCTGAAGATATGCTCGATAGGATGCGTCCTCCAGGTCATAATGTGCGTGTTCGGTCTTGTCCTTAGCGTCATAATGTTTTTCGTTACGTTCAATCCCAAGTACTGGATCTATTTTTTCATCGACCTGATTCTGATTGCATTTTCCGTCGCTGGATTCATGCTGATGTACGTCATAGCTTTCCTTTCATCCGGAATCTGACGGAATCTGATTTTTAAGGAAGATTTTTGCCCGGAGAAAATTTTTCGATCTTGCATCCAAGCGGGAGAAACACGAGAAAGCCGGCGTCCCTTGCCGTAAAAGTCACCGGAAGAGATTTTTCAAGGCTGATTTTTGATATCCTGTTTGAAAGGCTCGGCATCCCTTTTCTGCGCATTGCACCGGTGCCCCATTCAAGCCCTTCTGTTTCAAGCGTTCCGCTGTCATAAAAAGACGGAATCCTCGCTGCCGATATGACGTCTGTTTTTCCCAGTCCCCCGGCAGAAAGAAAACCTCCGTCACCAAGCCGCACGGCAAGCTGTTTTCCGCATATCCAGAAATCGGCGTGTGCATCAGATGCGAAAGTCTCGTAGATTCCTATGAAATGGTCAGCCCTTCCTCCGTTTCCCCCGACCAGCGTTATTATGTCCCGGTACGTTTTTCTTTCTTTGGCAGACTGGAAAAGAGCTAGTTCGGTGTCAGAAAAATCCTTGTCCGCAGGGCTTTCCATGATTTGTGCATGAGGATATTTTTCAAGAAGCTTCCTGTCGCTTATGCTGTCCATGTCCCCGATGATGATTCCGGGAGAAAAATATTCCCTGCCGAAAAATCCAGCATAGAGTTCCAGGGTGTCAAGGCCTGAGTCTGCTGCAACCGTGAGCGAAGGACTTCCGGCCCATGAAAAAAACTTCTCCGTGAATTCTGGCTCCGGTGATTCGCCGCCTGTAAAAATAACGATGTGCATAGCTATTTCCTTCTTTTGGTGATATAATTCCATACCATGAATTCAATTGCAATACCTACAGAACTGAAAAAGGTCGGAGAGATTTTCAGACAGCACGGTTTCAAGGCATATCTTGTCGGCGGAGCTGTCAGGGACATACTAAGAAAAAAAATCGGGCATGACTGGGATCTTGCCACGGATGCTACGCCCCAGGATGTCATGAAGATTTTCCGCAGGGTGATTCCGACGGGCATTGCGCACGGAACTGTCACCATACACATATTCGGAAAGGAGATTGAGACCACCACATTCCGCACTGAAAGCGGATACACGGACGGACGGCATCCCGACAGCGTGAAATATGCGGCTACGATCGAGGAGGATCTTTCAAGGCGTGACTTCACGATAAACGCTATTGCCGCTGATTTGGAGGACGGACATCTGGTTGACCCTTTCGACGGACAGGAAGACATAAAGAAAAAGATAATCAGGACGGTTGGTTCCCCGCTGGACAGATTCGGTGAGGACGGACTCAGGCCTGTGCGTGCGGTGAGGTTTGCGGGGCAGCTCGGATTTTCGATTGAACAGGAAACATTCCGTGCGCTGAGCGATCCCGAAGTCCTTAAAAAAACTGCGTCCATATCAATAGAAAGGTTCCGCGACGAATGGTGCAAGATGATGGTTCTTGAAAAACCGTCCGTATGTCTCAGGCTCCTTGAGGAAACCGGAATGCTCGGAATATTCATCCCGGAGTTCGGTCCGTGCAGGGGATGCGAGCAGAAGGACGCGAGGGGCTACCACGATTTTGACGTTGCCGACCACATTTTCTATGCTGTTGACGGTGCTCCGGAAAAAAATCTTGTGGTGCGTCTTTCCGCATTCTACCACGACATCGGAAAACCCGACGCAAAAAAATCCGACGTTTCAAACGGAGTCCCGGTCATACATTTCCACAACCACGAGACCATATCCGCAAAGATTGCACAGGAATCCATGACACGGCTAAGGTTCCCGAACGACACAATCAAGAGGGTGTGCCATCTTGTCCAGAACCACATGGTCTATTATGAAAAAAACTGGAGCGACGCCGCGGTGAGGAGATTTTTAATCC
>JAFOTA010000217.1 GCA_017421145.1 Treponema sp. | reverse complement strand
CTTCGTTAACAGCATTACCATTGTATGCCATAAAAAACTCCTTGAATCCTGGACATTAAATCTCAGGTCATTTTTGGCACCCCGAACATGCGGGATAACCATGATTCTCCATTTTTTCGTTAATCCGTCCGGATAAGCAGATCCAAGCTCCATATCCATCCAGGAACAAATCAGGAAGGGGCTCGCAAAACTGAAGTTCTTGAGACTCCCTATGAAAAAAATGGACGTGAACCGCTGATTGGCGCCCTAAACGACAGTCAACGGCCGCTTAATTTCCCAGGCGACGGTTAGATATGTCATGCGGCAAAAATCCACATCGATTTCTCCGCTCACATAACTCCATCCCTAAGCGGACAACTCTAATACAAACCCCGGACCGTTTTTCTTAAATCCAAACTGTTCAAAAGTCAATCTAAAGGTCTCCGGGACGAGTATGCCCGATGCAAAACAAAAATGAACACCCCGGTCTGTCAATGCGGCAATGGCTTTTGAAAGCAACACACGGCCAATGCCCAGCCCTCGGTAATTCCTGTCAATGAAGAAATCCGTAATGATTACGGTTTCCCCTGATTCTGGCGGACAATTTGAAACCAGCAGACAGCCTGCAAAGTCGCCGTTTTGGGACCTGCATACAAAGCCTGATTTTTCACTTGGCTCTGAAATATTGGAATGGTGCCTCAATAAAAAAAGCTTAGTCATATCCAATTCCGAATTCCCATCCGCCAGAGCTGAAAGTCCGCGTTCCAAATCTGAAAAATCGTCCTTGAAATCAAAATCGGAAAAAGTAAAATCAGCCATCAGAAGCTCGTCAGTTTCCTGGCTTACATCAGTATATTTTTCCTCAAGCTCTTCAAGACCCCACGATTCGCGCAGACCGTTGTACCAGGCGGTAATGCGACACCTCATTCTATCGTTCTTGAATAAAAACCAGCGGCGCTCCACTTCTGGATAACGTTTTAAAACATCCTTAAAATTCCTGAACACCCCCCTTCCACCGGACAAAGCCTTACGCAAAGCATAATGTGCTTCCGGCGCGTGTAGATTTTCCGTGAATTCTTCCATAAGCTCAAACCCGTCTTCACTTTTCCAGACGGGAAGCTCATAAAAATCATCCTCGTTGAGACCGTTTTCCAAACCGACCTCTTCCATCATTTCCCTGGATGCAACAGTCTTATTGCGGGAATCGAAAAACCATTCGCCGCCCTGATCTTCCATTGAAAAAAGGATGTCGTCTACAATAGTATCAGTCAATTCGAAAAACATATTCAAGCCTAGTTAAGTTCAGAACGTTTTGATATGACCCTGCCGATAAGTCCGTAATCCTTTGCCTCATCTGCATTAAGCCAGTAGTCGCGGTCCGTATCCTTTGAAACCTTGTCCAATGCTGTTCCGGTCTCTTCAGAAATCAACCTGTTGAGCTTAGCCTTAGTCTTTTCGATTTCAGCAGCGTGGATTTCAATGTCCGTTGCAACACCCTTCATTCCGCTTGACGGCTGATGGATAAGGTAATGGCTGTTCGGAAGACCAAGCCTTCTTTCTTTCGGAGCGGAAAGCAGAATCAATGCGGCTGCAGAAGCAACAAGTCCCCATCCTATCGTGTAGACGGGTGCATTGATGAATCGGATCGTATCGAAAATTGCAAATCCGGCATCAACGTCGCCTCCAGGACTGTCGATGTAAATGTAAATCGGTTTGTCGCTGTCGGCTTCAAGTATAAGGAGCTGCTTGACGACCTTATCGGCATTCTCTTCATTGATTTCGCCGCTCAAAAGAATCTGTCTCGTTTTAAGGAATTTTTCAGCAAGAGGATCAGCACCTTCGTCCTTCTTCTTTGATTCCTCTTCTTCATCTTCACACATAATATCTTTAAAAGATTTTCTCATATGAACTCCCGATTGCAAAGTAGGCGCCGACATTCAGCTTTAAGCCGGTCACCCCTCGCGCTTTCTGCATTTCCATACCGGTTCGGTCTGAAAAACGCTCAAAAACGTTGATTTTTAATTTTTGCGGATACCCACCCGGGTAAATCCACGGCACCCGAAAAAATTTTCGAGTCACAGTAAAATATATTAAAAAAAAATGGCTGTGTCCACATTAAACCCCTCAGGAAACATCAGTTTCACCGGAGTCGGCTCCCAAACATCGGTCATCCGGCATTTAAGACCGTCAGTTTTCCGCAGATGCCTTCATCGCCTGCTGGAGCATGAAACGCGTCTTGTTGTTTTCAGGTGCAAGCGTCATGGAATACTTCAAAGTCCTTACCGCAGAATGATAGTCGCGCATGTAGTAGCTGAGCTTACCCATCCTGTAGAGGATTTCGGCCTTGGTCTCAGAATTGCTTGAACGGCCGGACGCAGTGTTCAGATATTCAAGGGCCGAAGCATACAGCTTTTCCCCGGAATAGATGTTTCCGACGTTCATTGCGGCGTTGACCACGGCCTCATTCTGTCCCGATGCCCTGGTTACAGGACTTCTGCCGGAATAAAGCTTGATTATGTATTCGTAGATTTTCTTCGCCTTGTCATATTCACCTGACTGAAGCGCAAACCATCCAGCCATCTCGCATTCCCAAAGCTCAAGTTCATCCAGATGCTCGTACGGAACAAACTTTGCAGCCTTCTTCCGTTTTTTTTCATCCATTCCGGTCTGATCGACGTGGGTTGCATGTTCGTAACGCTCAAAAAGAGTCCTTGCCTCATCGTTCT
>JAFOTA010000216.1 GCA_017421145.1 Treponema sp. | reverse complement strand
CGGCCCTGTTAAAAAAAGTTTCTTGCGCAAAAACGATTTAGACTGCGGCTCAATGATTTATGAAAGCATTACTGCACAGGCACCCGGAAGAATGATTTTTCCGTCTGCATTTTTCTTGAGCGCGGTTTCTTTTGTTCCGACGGCATACAGAATCTTCGCGGTCTCAGGAATTGCGGCAGTTACGACGGCTTCTTTTCCGCTTGGATTAAAGAGTGCGTATATCGTTTCACCCCCGGCACTTCTTTTGTAAACGAACGGATATGCATGATCTTCGGCTTGAAGAAGTTCAAATTCAGCCGTTGCACCGAATGCCGGATGAGCTTTGCGCAGTTTTATAAGACGCTGGACTTCACGGATTATTGAGTTCTCATCAGCCAACTCGGTTTCCGCGTTGATTGTTGATTTTGAATCATCCTGACGGATATAAAGCTTTTCTTTCGGAGCGGATGAAAAACCTGCGTTGGTCGATCTGTCGAATGCCATCGGGGAACGGGAACCTGTACGCTCATATCCGCCTTCGACAGACGCGATGTTCTCCACATATTTCATTCCAATCTCGTCGCCGTAGTAAATGAACGGAACTCCCGGCATCGTAATCAAAAATGCGAACGCAATCTTTATCTCCTCAGCGTCAAGTGTTTTTGCAAGACGAATCATGTCGTGGTTTCCAGACGGGATGCACATGAGGCCGCCCTTGTCTTTCGTAAGATTCCGGTTGTGGATGTAAGTGTCAAAAAATGCCTTGCAGTCACCGTCTCCTTTGCGTGAAAAATAAGCATGATCCTCACGGAAAAGCTCAAGATAATGGGAAGGCCCGAAGTGCAGGAGAAAATCCATCTGAAAACCGGATGCAAGAGATTTATCCGGTTCACCCCACTCGGAAACCATAACCGCCTCGGGGAATTCTTTTTCAAGGAAGGCACTGAAATCCTGCCACAACGCTATCGTTCCTTTATGACCAGGATCTGATTTTACAAGGGAGTGCGCCATATCAACACGGAAACCGTCACATCCCATTCCAAGCCAGAAACGCATCACATCCTTGATTGCTTCCCTTGTCGCCATCGGTCCGGGTGCGTCCATGGGCTGCTGCCACGGCTTTGTCTTGTCAGGGCAGGCAAATCCATAATTGAGCGCGGGCTGGGCTGAAAAGAAATTCACCGCACAAGCTGCATTCCGTTCAGTTCCACCTCGGATTGCTCCCGTGACGCTTCCGACATCAGAAAAATTTTCCCAGATTGTGTCGCCCCAGATATAGCGGTCGGTATACTCATTCTTTTTTTCAAGCCCGGATTTCTTGAACCACTCGCTTTCGATCGATGTGTGCCCCGGAACAAGGTCCAGCAGTATGTGCATCCCGCGTTTGTGAGCTTCGGCAAAAAGCTGCTTCAAATCTTCATTCGTTCCGTAGCGTGGAGCGACAAGATAATAATCGCGGATGTCGTAGCCCGCATCAACAAAAGGAGAATCAAAACAAGGGTTGAGCCAGATTGCATTGCACCCAAGTTCCTGGATGTAGTCAAGCTTTTTGATTATACCGGGAATGTCACCGATGCCGTCACCATTGCTGTCACAAAAACTCTGCGGATAGATTTCATAAAAAATCGCGTCTTTAAGCCACTTGTTCATAAATACATCTCCTTGTAAGGACAAATGCGTGGGTATGAAAAACCTGTCATCCGTCCAAATTAAATTTTTGATTGTTTCCTTAGATATATCCAGTTTTGATTATCTGCACAATAAAAAAAATTGAGGGAAAGTTTCAATTAATATGATAAAAGTTTGAAAAAGAGATAAAATCCTCGGTCCAAAAGATACTCACAATTTTCTGCCGCCCACACTGATTTTGGCATGAAATTTACACAAAAAACTGATTACTTTTCAGCACTCGAAAAATGTTGTAGAATCAACTACTTATGCCGGAACAGAATGAAGAACTTATAAAAATCGACAACGTAGAATACTCTTATCCGCAGGCAGCTGCAAAAGCACTGGACGGAATTTCCCTCACGATCAGGCGCGGTGAATATGTGACCATACTTGGTGCGAACGGTTCAGGAAAAAGCACTCTCGGCCGTCTTACCGCAGGATTTTTTGAACCTGATTCCGGGACAGTCAAACTTGCGGAAGGAATTCTACCCGGCATAGTTTTTCAGCAGCCCAAAGAGCAGATTGTTGCAGGCATCGTTGAGCGCGACACTGCATTCGGACCGCAGAATCTTGACATGGAAAAGGGAGAAATCGAGCTTAGGACACTTGAATGCCTTTCAGTCACAGGTCTTGCCGACAGATCTGAATCCCGGACATTCGAGCTTTCACTCGGACAGACACAGCGCCTTGCATTCAGCGGAATACTCGCACTCTTTCCCGACCTTTTGATTTTGGATGAAGTAACCGCAATGCTCGATCCATGTGCAAGGACTGAAATCCTCCAGCTGGTAGAGCGTTGGCATGCAAAGGGACACACGGTAATCCACATAACGCATGATCAGGATGAGGCTCTGGCTGCAAACCGCATAATCGTCATGGAAAGCGGAAAAATCATCTTTGACGGCGGACGCGAAGATTTTATGAAAGAAGCTTCTTTGTGCCGCTCAATTTTCGGAGATGATTCCATACTGATGCAGAAAAATGACGGAGAAAAATCTGAAGGCGGCATAACCCTTTCCGTGGAAAACCTGAGTTTCAGCTATCCTGAACGGGAAGTTTTCAAAAACATTTCTTTCCAGCTGAAAAAAGGAACCGTCACTGCCTTGACCGGGCCAAGCGGATGCGGAAAATCCACGTTATTCGAATGCCTTGCAGGGTTGCGCGAAGCTGATTCAGGCAAGATTTTTTCTATAGACAGGCCTGTTCTTGCACTGCAGGAAAGCGAAGCGTCGTTGTTTGCCCCCTATGCCGCTGATGACGTTGCGTTCGGTCCTAAAAACCAAGGTCTCGACGGCAAGGAACTTTTGGAAAGAGTAAAAAAATCCATGGATCTTTCGGGACTTCCGTACAAAGAATTCGGAAACCGCGGAACATTCAGGCTTTCAGGCGGAGAAAAAAGAAAGCTCTCTCTTGCAGGAATCATAGCATTGGACAAAGACATAATAATCTTTGACGAGCCTACGTCGGCACTTGATCCTGTTTCACGGATTACTGTTCTCCAGAGCCTTAGGAATCTTGCAGCAGAAGGAAAAACGGTTTTGTTCAGCACGCACAGGATGGAAGAAGCCGCAGCCGCAGATTCACAGATCATTTGGGAAGAGCTTGTCGGAAATACTCAGGAAAACAAAGCGGAAGAAAAACCAGAGTCCCTCAAAGAAATGTCCGTCATGAAAAATTCCGGGATACTGAAAACACTGCAGAACGTAGGAGCTGCACTCATGGCTCCACCGAAAATTCCCGCATCCCCGGTGGGCAGTCTTCCGGCACCTTTGAAATTCGCACTTTTCCTTTTGATTTTCATAGCATCGATTGTTTCCGCGAACACAATATTTTCAGGCATAATGCTTGCAGTCTCCGTGATATATGCGCTTTTGGCACGATATCCGCTCAAAAAACCGCTCCATGCATACCTGAAGCTTTTGCCTTGGTTCATACTTTTTGCGCTGATTCAGTTTTTCTTTTTTTCCACGGCAGCAGACACATCGGAAATTCTTTTCCAATGGAACTGGCTTGTCATAACGAAATCAAAAGTATTCGTCGTCATAAGGACATTTTTAAGGGCACCGGCAATAATCATCTCGCTCGGCTGTTTCATATACACCACGGATGAACGGCAGATTCTGGACGGTCTTTCAGCACTGCTCACGCCTCTTGCACTTATAAAAATACCGGTCAGATATTTCGTGCTGACTGTAGGAATCGTATTCAGGTTCATTCCTCTGCTTTTGGACGAGCTTTCTGGAATCATAAAGACACAGCTTGTAAGGGGTGCGTTCGGTAAAGCCAGGGGACTCGGAAAAATCAAAATCATGCTTCCGCTTTTCGTTCCGCTGATTCTCCAGACATTCCGTAAAGCTCAGTATCTCGCCGATGCACTGACCGCACGGTATTTCAACTAATGAAACCGGAATTTCAAAAGACTATTGACCTGATGGATTTTCAGGGATAGACTTTTTTAAAATTTTATTTTGGAGTATTCTATGAAAACAACAAAATCAGCGGCGGTAATCATTGCTGCGGCGGCAATATCAGTTCTGGCCGTTTCATGCTCAAAAAAAGAGAAGCTTCCTGAAGATTCTGTACCGGAAAGCTCAAAGCTCGTAACAGGAACAATCGAAGTAACACCTCAGGCAAATGATTTTTCAAATCTTTCAAATGCGGCAGATTCTGATACCAGCACCGATTTGGACAACATCTTCGGCTCATTGTCAAGCGGCCTGAATGATTTTGCAACGACTACGGCAGATTCGCTCAACACGGCGATCGACACGCTGAAAGATTCCGACACGCTCAACGCAATTACCGACACTCTTTCTTCGGCAGCCAGCACGCTTACAAACCCGGAAACATACACCAACGCAATCGAATCCGCAAAAGACTCTCTTTCATCAATCACCGGAAACATAACCGAAAGCGTAAAAAACAGCGACGTAGTGACGAGCATCGGCGACACTTTCTCCAATGCGGCGGAAAACCTCACCAACCTGCTTCCGACCACGAATGCTGATAAGGAAACAAAGGGTGTCGACCAGGAAACAAAGGATGCCATGGACAGTCTTGACAGCCTGGTAAACGATTTAGGCTCACTTTTCGGCAAGAAAAAATAATCAGCAAACTAATACAGGATGGGGACATCTTCAACCGCAGTCCCCGTCCGATTTCTTCTATAATTAATTAACCCATACCTGATTTTACCTATACAATTTTTAATCCATTCCAGGTATAATCCATACAATTTATAACCCATACAATTTATAACCCATTCCAGTTATAACAAAAAATAATCTTGTCAAAACAAAAAAAGCAATCCATACTATGTGTTATGGAGAAGATGTGATAGGATTCCAGCAAAACTTCGGGCATCCGGAACTGATTATCTTCGGTTGTTCCTGGAATTCTAGTGAAAATCAGCCTGAAATCAAAAAGGCAAGGAATTATCATGTTTAAATCACTGAAAAGCAGAATTATCGTTATCTTCGGTGCTTTCGTGTTTTCATCTCTTGCGTTGGTCACTTTTCTTTCATCAAAAACAATCATAAAAACCGCAGAGACTTTTGCAACCGCGCAGGGCGTTCCCGTCGTATCGAGTCTGTTAAGTTACATAGACGGAAATCAGTTTGAAGCCCTCACGAAAGTTATGAGCGAAGATGATCCGTATTATGAACAGCTGCGTCTTTACATGCTTGACCTGAAGATAAAATCCGGGTGCAAGTATTTGTATACGATGGCAAAATTCGGAAACACATACAAATATGTCGTTGACGGAAGCTGCGATCCGAGCGATGAAGAGAATTTTTCACCTATCGGATCGGAAGAAGACCTTGAATCCTGGGGAAATGCACCGATAGAAGCACTGACAGAAGGTTCCATGACGAACTCCGGTCTTGAAAAACAGGAAAACTGGGGCTGGACGATAAGCACGTATCAGGGAATCAAAAATTCCTCAGGAAAAGTCGTTGGAATGATCGGCTGTGATTTTGATTTGGGAAACTTCGTTGAAAACATGAAGAATGACATAATCAGAATCAGCATCATATCGCTCGTGCTTCTTGCAATCGGATGCTTTATAATCTGGCTTCTCACCCGTATGATTTTCGGATCCATCGACAAAACCGCAAAAGCCATGGGCACGATATCAAGGGGCGAGGCAGATTTGACGTCACGCATTCCTGAAACCGGCGGACTTGAACTTGAAATGCTTTCACAAAACTGCAACAACGTGATAGCAAGCCTCAACAAGCTTGTGGCAAACCTGCAGAAAGAAAGCGGCGTCCTTACACAATCAAGCTCCCATGTAAAAGATGAAATGAACAATCACATCAGGCAGATTGACGATACCGTTTCAAAAGTCGATTCAATCAACGAAGGCATAAACGAGCAGTTCTCAGATATCGAGACCATTGCAAACAGCGTGCGTGCCGTTGAAACTGAAATCCACACTTTGAGGAACAGGCTTTCCGAACAGAACGATGCGGTTTCAAAATCATCAGCTGCAATCGAGCAGATTTCGGATACAATCAAATCCGTAAATCAGAACGTGAACAAGATAAACACAAAATTCGACGACCTTGTCCAAGAATCTGAATACGGCTTGAAAAATCAGGCAATCGTGGATTCCCAGGTGCAGACGATCGTGGAAGAATCAAAAAATCTTACCATGGCAAACCAGGCCATTGCGGACATTTCAAAGCAGACGAACCTTTTGGCAATGAACGCCGCAATCGAAGCAGCCCATGCAGGAGAAGCAGGAAAAGGATTCGGAGTCGTCGCGGATGAAATCAGGGTGCTGGCAGAAACTTCAGCAAAGCAGTCAAAGGAAATCAAAAAGCTTTTGGCAACCGTAACGGAATCAATAGAGCAGATCGTACATTCTTCACAGACTTCAACGCAGTCGTTCCACGGTCTTGGCGAAAAAATCACGTCCATGGACAGCCTCATAAAAGACGTGCAGGACGGAATGTCAAAAGAAGATTGTGCCGTCCAAAACATACTGAGCATGGTGTCAACGCTTAACGCCGCTGCAGGTGCAATTACAGCCGCATCAAATCAGATGGAAAACGAAAGCTTGAGCCTGTTCTCAAAAATCGACGGACTCCAAAAACTTTCAAAGCAGACGATGGAGCACTCAAGCCAAGTGTCCTCAACGATCAGCATGATGAAAGAAGCATCGAAATCGACTTTGGAAGCAACCGAAAAGAATCAGGAAGCAACCGAAAAAGTCATTTCAATGATTACAGGATTCAAAGTCTGAAAAAAATGGGCTACGAACCGTCAAGATTCATAGCCCTATAAAAACATTTTTAAATACAATCTAAAAACACGCCGAACGTCAATCAGCGGGTATTCCTATTCAATATAGTATGCGTAGAAATCGCGTGATCCCATGTGGACTGCGATCAAAACAGTATCGTCACATACAAGGACTACGGTGTCCGAAGAAACTTTTCCGATGCTGCTCTGCATGACGCTGAGCATTTCAAAAAGATAGTCGTCATCTTCGGTTATCTCTTCAAGGCTAAACTCACCATCAAACAAATCTTCTGCAATCTGATCGGCCGGGGTGTCTCCAAAATAATTTGTAAATTCATCGGCTGACATTGTACCGAGCACCGCAACGTCAATGTCATTTGCACTGAGAGCAAAAGCACCGGCGCTTGCAAACATCAAAACTGCCGCTGCAACCAAAAGTTTCCTAAACATTTTCATAAGAACCTCCAGAAAGTTGTCTCATAACTTATGAGCCTATTTTAATGCAATGTGCAAAAAAAATGCACTCCCCATATGGGTAGTTTTTTGATTTTTTTCAGCTCTTCCCTAAATCTTCGGTTTGGAATAAAATACCAATACTATGGAAAACTCTAAGAGAACAGTAACTTGCGGTGAGCTTACGAAAGCTGATGTCGGCAAGAAAGTCGTATTAAATGGTTGGGTCAGCCGCACACGTGACTTGGGCGGTCTTGTTTTTATACGCCTGCGCGACCGTTATG
>JAFOTA010000215.1 GCA_017421145.1 Treponema sp. | reverse complement strand
TCAATAAACCAGATTGAAATCTTCGATACTGGAATCGCAATCCTTGCCGGCATGATGATTATTCCGGCTGTCTTCGCATTCTCCGGCCGTGATGCAATGTCTGCGGGACCTGGCCTTATGTTCATCACCCTTCCGAAAGTGTTCGAATCTCTCGGTGCATTCGGGGAAGTGATCGGACTGATTTTCTTCGTGATGGTTATGTTCGCGGCACTCACCTCGGCTGTTTCAATCCTTGAGGCAATCACTTCCAGCATGATGGACAAATTCAAGTGGAGCCGCAAAAAGTCCGTCATCATCATGGCGGCCGCGACTTTTGTAATTTCCATAATCGTCTGCCTTGGATACAACGTGTTCTACTTCGACCTCAAGCTTCCGAACGGATCAAACGCACAGATCCTTGACATCCTTGACTACGCGAGCAACAACATCCTCATGCCGGTTGTCGGGCTTCTTACATGTATACTGATCGGTTGGGTTGCAAAACCAAAGACGGCTATAGAGGAAATAACTCTCAACGGAGAAAAATTCGGACGCAAGACGCTTTACGTGATAATGATAAAGTTCGTCGCTCCGGTTCTTCTTTTCATAATCCTTCTGACAGGATTCGGAGTGTTCGGAAAATAAAGGGCATCTATAAACCGAATCTTTAAGCTGAAGTGCACCCCTGAAGTTCAATTTTGGGAGGTGCATTTTTTTTCGGTGTTTCGCTTGCAAAAAAAATCAAAATCATATAATATCCAATCTGCTTGATTAACAGCGCAGTTTATGAATTCTCGTTGAACACTACTGCGCTTTATAAATTAAAATTCTTAATGCGAGGTACATTATGAACAAACTTTTTGCCCGGCTCAAAAAAGAGCTTGCGGATTTCAAATTCCTTTTACGGAACATTCCTTCCCTTACGATCGTAATTTTTGTGCTTGCGCTTGTCTGTGCGAACCTGATGGCGAACAAAGAACTTGTTTCCTTTGATTATGTTGCGCTCGACTGCGGATTTGTGTTCAGCTGGATCATGTTTTTGTGCATGGACATAATCTGCAAAAGATGGGGTGCAAAAGCCAGCATCAAAGTTTCGGTTCTTGCGCTGATCATAAATCTTCTGGTGTGCGGTATTTTTGCGCTCTTGTCATATGCGCCGGGAAAATGGGGTGAATTCTACAGCTATGAAGATCCTGTTTCCGCTGCCGTCGTCAACAATTCATTGAACCTTACTTTCGGCGGAAGCTGGTATGTGGTCTTTGGCTCTGGACTTGCGTTCATCGTTTCTGCATGCGTCAATGCGCTTTTGAACGTCGGGGTGGGTGATGCACTAAAATCCGGCGGAAAGACAAAAGGATTCGGTGTCTTTGCACTGCGCTCATACATTTCGACAATCATAGCCCAGCTCGTGGACAACCTGATTTTTGCGACCGTTGTTTCAAAAGTCTTTTTCGGATGGACATGGACGCAGGTTTTGGTTTGCTCATGCATCGGAGCCGTGGCAGAACTTTTGTCCGAAGTGATTTTTTCAGGAATCGGATACAGGATTGTATGCCGCTGGGAAAAAGAAAAAGTAGGCCAGGCATATATTGACGGAATGCAGGAAGCAGTATGAAAATCGTCATCACAGGAACTTCACGCGGAATAGGACGGGAAGCTGCACTTAAATTCTTAAAAGAAGGCCATGATGTAATCGGAATTGACATAAATCCCGGCACCATCGAAAATCCGAAATACCTTCATTTTTGTGCGGACGTTTCAAAACCGGAGGAGCTTCCTGTAATTGACGGAGTTGAAATCCTTGTGTGCAACGCCGGAATCCAGACTGAAAAAAAATCAGTGAACGGTGACGGCTTTTACAAAATGAACCGGACGGAATCTTTTGCAAATGAAATCCCGGATGACATAAAAGTGAATCTTTTGGGATCGGTCAATGCAGCCGAAAAATACGCTTTTCAAAAAAACATAAAATCCGTTTTGTTCAATGCATCTGTTTCCGCGCTGAACGGAAATGAATTCCCGGCATACGTTGCTTCCAAAGCCGGTGTCGTCGGATACATGAAGCACTGTGCAATCCGCTTGGCAAACGAATACCATGCGACATGCAACGCGCTCTGCTTCGGCGGTGTCCTGACCGAACTGAATGACGGCGTGATGAAAGACAAAAATCTTTGGCAGAAAATAATGGACGTGACTCCGCTTAAAAGATGGACTGATGCATCTCAGGCCGCAGAATGGATTTATTTTATGACCGTAACGAATACATCATGCACCGGACAGGCAGTGGAAATCTCCAACGGCGAAAGAAACTGCGCGGATTTGTTCGTTTGGCCGGAGTTGTGAAATTTTATAAAAATGTGTAAAAATCAATGTATTTTTTCAATAAAAATGTGTAAATTTCATTCTGAAATGCTTTATTTTTGTGTAAAAATTTCATAACATAGAGGCATGTATAGAAAGGCTTTGGTTAAACTTGCAGAATGGAAATCCTCTTCCAGAAGAAAACCGCTGATATTGAAAGGTGCGCGTCAGGTTGGAAAAACATGGCTTATGAAGGAATTCGGCCGCTTAAATTACGAAAAGACTTTTTATTTTTCTTTTGAAAATGACAGCGAGCTTGCAAAGATTTTTACGGCAAATAAGGATCCCGACAGAATAGTTTCGCTTTTGGGTACAATCAGGAATGATAAAATCGAAAAGGAAAAACATCTGATTATTTTTGATGAAATTCAGGAATGTCCAAATGCGCTTAATTCGCTGAAATATTTTTGTGAAGATGCAAATGACTATCATGTGATGGCCGCAGGAAGTCTTTTGGGAACCTTGCTTTCAGAACCGATGGGCTATCCGGTTGGAAAAGTAAATCTTCTTGATGTTTATCCGATGGATTTTGAGGAATTCCTGGGAGCCGTAAATCAGCCGCTTTTAAAATACCTTGAAGAAACTCCGCCGGAAGAAATCATTTCAATTCAGCATACAAAACTTATGGAACAATATCATGACTATCTTATAGTCGGAGGTCTTCCTGAATGTGTTGCAAACTGGGCAGAAGAAAAAAATTCCGGGACTGTTTTGCAGATTCAAAAGGAGCTTCTTTCCCTGTATGAAAATGATTTTGCAAAGCATAATAAAAAAATCAATGCAGGGCGCATTCTGCTGGTATTCAGGAGCCTGGTGACTCAGCTTTCCAAAGAAAATGAAAAATTTATTTACGGCTGTGTAAAACAGGGGGCCCGTGCGCGTGAATTTGAAGTTGCGATTGAATGGCTTGTAAGTGCAGGACTTGTTCTTCGGATTTATGATGTAAAAAAGCCGGAGCATCCGTTAAAAGCATTTGAGGATTTTTCAAGTTTTAAGCTTTTCTTTTTTGATGTTGGGCTTGCAAAATGTGCTGCACAGGTTGAGAACAAACAGATTGTGTTGGACTCTGATTTTCAGTTCAAAGGGGCACTTACAGAAAATTATTGTCTGCAGCAGTTCCATGCAAATCTTGAAAATGACATTCACTATTATTCGCCGTCGCAAAATTACGAAGTAGATTTTCTTTTGCAGGATGAGATGCAGATAATTCCTGTTGAATGTAAGGGGGGCGGAAACGTAACTTCTGCAAGCTTCAGGCGCTACCGCAGGGAACAAAAACCTGAGCGTGCAATAAGATTTTCCTCGCTTGAATACAAAGAACAGGATGACATGATAAATGTTCCGTTGTATCTGGCGGGAAGAGTCAAGGAGATGGTTGGAAAAAAATCAGATTTATAGAAGATCCTTTACCTTATCAAGTATTAGTTTATCGGCTGGTAACCATTGTACGGAATTCAAAGTTTCTTCATCTAACCAAGCCGCATTCTCGTGTTCCAGAAGCTCCAGCTTTCCGCTAACGATTGTACATAAAATGCAGTGCATCGTAAGGTGGAATTCGGGATAGTCATAATCAACGGTGCCAAGGATTTTTTCTGCGTGGACTTCCGTTGCAAGC
>JAFOTA010000214.1 GCA_017421145.1 Treponema sp. | reverse complement strand
GCACGAAAATGCTGGTCAATGAATCCTAACCAGCGGTTCCTTGTTTTCTTATCGTGCAGACCTGTTGAATTCAAGCTGATTTCCAAAACCGTCATAAAAAGTCAGGAGCATTCGGTCACCGGAAAGGGTGTATTTTGAGCCGGCCATGGCGTTTACAAGGAACGGAGCTTCATCCACGGCATCGGAAAACGGATGTTCAATGCCTGAAAAAACATAAGACTCAGGTTCGAAGCGGATTTTTCCCAGCCCCATGACATATTTTCCATGGACAATATATTCCGAGTCAGAAGATGAAAGTGAATTCGAAATCATGGTGCGCGAATCTTCATCCAGATTGCAGTTTCTCAGGAAATCACATTTTTTGAACGTCTGTGACATATCCTTTTCAAAAGTCCCGTCAGGATTAAATACGTAATGCACCGCCTGGTCAACTATGAAAAAACCGATTACCGACGAACTGTCTTCAGGATCCGAAAGAAGCTCCGTGCTGACCGAACGAAGTGATTCCCATTTTCCGGCAATAACTTCCGGGGAATCTTTTTTACATGAAACCAGAATCAAAACCAAAGAAATGACGGCAAAAAAGAATTTTACAATCCTGTTCATCAAAAATAAATCCCCAGCTTTTCTGCTTTCTTTTTGAAATCAGCAAGATCGAGCACAGTTGAAAAATCTTTTTCTTCATTTTTTATGGCACATGAAAGATTTCTGCCCGGCTCCACCAACTTCATCACGGTTCCGGGGGAAAGCTTTGATTCAAGCCTTATCTGTATGCCGCCCTTTCCATAGCCGTCCACATATATCGTGCTGTGAGAAAGCGGATATACCTCGCCGCCTATTTCAAGTTCCACCTTAAGATTTTCCATATCACGCTTGGTCATGCCGTTCATTGCTACCGTATATTTCATGGACGCATCGGATTCAAGCCCCGTTTCCGTTATGACCATGGTCAAATCCACGCTGAAAAACGGTATGTCCGCGTTCTTTATCTTCGTAGGACTTGTATACACGAGATTGCCGGATTTGTTCGGAAACATGATGATTTCAGATTGCGTCCGGCATGAAGCTGCCAAAATGCAAAACAAAAAAGCCGCGCTGTAAAAAAATATTTTTTTCATAAAAACCTGCCAAAAAGTCATGGACAGCGGAAAAAGCATGAACCTTCCCCGCTGCCCGACATCAAAACCCGCGCTTACTCACCGGTTACGATGGTCTGCTTTCCAACCCAGACTCCAAAGTAGTTGAAAGTCTTTTCGTCAACCGTTGAAATCTTTGTGATTCCAGATTCTCTTGCGGCACGCTGAATTGAGTGGTCGCCAGTGAACGGAATCGGGATGAAGCCGAAAAGATATCCGGCGGTAGATGTACCGACTTTTGATCCGACCTCGTTGGAAGTCGCGCAGACAGGTCCTATTGATGTGCATCCGGCAAGGACGACAGCAGTAAGGACGATTGGCAAAAGTTTAAAAACTTTTTTCATGATTCCTCCATGTTTCGTGGACTAAAAGCATCCACAAAAAAGTTATTTAAGTATACCCCCCCCCGGTATCTGTCAAGACTATTTTCAGTAATTTCATACTTTTTTTTTCTGAGATTTTTTTAAATCTCACAAGTGCTAATTTTATGATATAAAAGAGGAAGTTTAAAAAGTCGGATGAGTTTTGAGAATGGCCAGGTGATCGGCTCGGTGATTTTCAAAGTTTCTCTTTAAAAATTATTGTATATGTTATAGTATAAACGCGAAGGACAATTTTTCTTCTATCATTACTGTCAATTTCCGCCGCAACGTTCGCCCAAACCAAAGTAAACAGCGGAAAGAATTTCGTCACCTACTCCTACGACAACTGGAACAAGGCCGCGGAGGATTTCATCTCTTTGTTATCAAACCAGGCTTAATGGAGTAATCCGTTGGGCAAGAATGAATGAATGCCCTATTGCTGAGATGTAGAAAACCTGACAAATGACGCACACCCTGTCAAAGGAGATTGTCGGGTCAAGCCCGACTATGATACTGGTGAGTCGAGCCAGACAATGACACTGGCGGAAAAAAAATCAGGATGCGTTGTCTTTTTCAAGCCATGCGAAAAGTTTTCTGAGCTGGAAGAGGAATGAGAGCTGATCCCCGGTGTGGATGGAATTTTGTGTGGCCTGGGAGACAATCTCCTGCACCTGGCGCAAGTTTTCCCTCTCCATCTCTTTTGTGGCGGAAAGAATGGCGTTTTGGTTTTCTGCCATCTGCGAAAGAATCTGCTCCATGAAGCGAGTGTTTTCCTGAGTGTCGCTTTGAATTTTCACGAGCTTTTCGTTCGAGTTCTGTGCCGTCCTCATCAGCGTGTCCATGAAAGAGTCGTTGTTTTTGTTGGCCGAAACCACGCTCTCAACATCCTTCTGCAAATCTTTCACTTTGGAATCAATGTCGCTCGAAAGTGCCTTTGTCTGCTCGGAAAGGCTCTTCACCTCGTTGGCGATGATTCTGAATCCTTTTCCCGCAACACCCGCACGCGCCGCCTCAATGGATGCGTTGAACGAAAGCAGGTTCGTCTGCTCAGAAACTTCCTGAATGTTCTTTATGAACGAGTTGATTTCCTTAATCCGTTTGTTCAGATCCTGAACTTTTTTGTCCAGCATTTCGCGTCCTTTCTGGGCTTCCGTAATCTTCCGGTTCATGCTCTGTAATTCCTCGCAGATTGACTGGAGCGCCATCGCGTTGGTCTGCGAAGTTTCAATCATGCTGTCCGCCTCGGTCTGTGTCTGTTTCCTTGACTCCGCGTACCTCTCCAAAGCTTCTTCCTGCCTGCTGTAGATTCCGTCTTCCGAAGTGAGCAGTCCGATATATTCCTTCAAAAATCCGCTGATGTTGTTCGCCGAATTTGAAACGTCCAGAAGAAATTCAATCATCTCTTTTCCGGTGCTGATTACCTCTTCGCGTGTGTATGTCTGATTCATCGCCTAGTCCCCCATCACCAGAGCCACAAGAGTCTGATTTGAATTGATGTGCCCGAACTGCTCCCCGTAAGTCGAGAATCCGCTGTAGACCGGAAGATATTTTTTCCAAAGCCCGTTGATTGAAGACTGGAGTCCGTTTTTCTGAAATCCGACAGTGCGGAGAATGCAGTTGAAAAGTATGATGCAGGATGGCCGGGGAATTTCCTGAAGAATCTTTTTGCAGGTTTCCTCCGTGATTGCCTCAGCGTCCATCGGCTCAAGGATTTCCTGGCTTGAGTTGGGAAGCACGCGCGCATACATGAGGAGCCTTCCCTGGCTGTCAAAGTTCACGAGAGAGGCTATGAAAACCTCGTCACCGAAAACACGTCCGAAAGGATGGTCAAGAAGAGCGTCGTTTGTTTCCTTTTCGCTGATTCCAAGAACCTCCGCATACCGTTTGAGCGGATTCTTTTTATCAATGGAAGATATGAGGTGTTTTTCCGCGTCAACATCGGTGAGCACCACGCTTTTTCCTGACTCCTGGAAGATGTTTTCCTTGTAGATTTTGAACTTCCTGTTTGTCTTCACAAAAAGGATTACGGCACCGTGGCTTGAACTTACTCCGTTATGGCTTACGTAGGTCGCCTTGAATTTCAGATCGTCACCGGCTGAGCCTCCCGCCACCATGAAATTCGGATCCTTGATTATGGAATAAAGCAGCGAAAGAACTCCTTCCTCCGCCGTAAGAAGTCCGCAGATAAGGCTGATTGCGAACGCATTTCTTGAGCATGACTGGGATGAAAGCTGCACTCCAATGCTGGATGCCGCCCGCTCGATTTTCTTGGAATAGATTGCCGGGAACTCGTCCACGTCGTCGATAAGGATTCCCTTGAAAAATGTGCTTCCCGGATCCGAGATGGCGTTCAGGACAATCGTGTGGTTCGTAAATCCTTCCTGCGAGATTTCCCCTGATGAGCTTGCGCCGATTACCTCCGCCTTTGGAAATTTCTGGTGCAACAGCTCCGAAACCTTCTCAAAATCGAAGTCCGTACTTGCAAAAAAAATAACCGCTCCGTATTCCGATGCATTTTTCCTTAATTTCGTGCAAAGTTCGCTTACCGCATCCTCAGCACTGTTCCGCCTGGTCTGAACCACTTCCTGTGTCATAGATAATCCTGCCTTACAACTTAACGTCCCTTGTTTCTTTACATTATCGTGTGTTTATAATGATTTATATACCAAAAGTCTTTCTAAAAGCAATAAAAATTTAAACAAAATAAAAAAAGTAAAAAAGAGTTTTCTTTATGGCGCAACACCGTCCGCATTGGGAACTTCCCGGTAGCCGATGACATTTTCATAAACTTTTTTCAAGAACATTTCATACATTCAATTTTCAGAGGTTCACAAGTTTTAAATTTTGTGATATCATTCAAGGCATAAAGTAATGTCCGCATTCTGATAAGGTATGGCCGGGCATTACGCAATGAAACGCTGATTTTATTTATAATAAGGGGACATAAAATGGATGAAGCAGGAGTAAGGGATTTTTTGGGGATAAAACCTGGCGAAACGGAAGAGTCTTTCACAGGTTTCATGGCTGCCCACGGAAATGATCTGGTTGCGGCACTGGCAGAATACATCGAAAATTCAGTCGATGCAGGAAGCAAAAACGGTTCCGCTGAATATACCGCATGGTGCACTGCGGCTGCAAAAGACATAATCGGCGGAAAATATGCCGCCCTTTCAGATGTCCAGACTGCGGCTGATGCATTTGCAGCAAACTGACAAGGGATGCCCTGAAGCTTTTGTTTCAAAACGGCTCCCATACACAAGGACAAAGAAGAATGAAGCTCCGGAAAAACACCGGGGCTTTTTTTTGACCGCTGCCCTTTGCTATTCGAGAACCGTGATTTCAACCCGGCGGTTTTTTGCGCGTCCTTCCGGCGTTGAATTTGAAGCGACCGGCTCTGAAGAACCTGCACCACGGCATACTATCCTTTCAGATTCTATACCGCGCTCAATCAGTGCAAGTGCGATAGTACAGGCCCTTTCCTCTGACAAAGCCTTTTCGCCGGAAACATTTCCAGTGGATGCTGCATGTCCCGTGACCAAAAATGTAGATCCGGGAATTTCTTTAAGGACGGAAGCAATCAAATCCAAACGTCCGCTTTCTCCGGGAAGCAGAACCGCGCTGTCGCTTTCAAACTGCAGGTTGCTCAAAGTAAGCACAAGACCGGAGCCGCTTTCCTTTAAGCCTACGTTTCCCAATGAACCGAATTTGTTTTCCATGCTTTTTTTGATGCCGTCCCTGTTCACTGCCGGAGCATAATCGGTGAAAAGATTTATCGTCCCCTTGTACGAAACTGATTTTCCGCCGCGGTACAAGAACGTCTCATCCACTGTGTCCTGGCAAAAAAGCATCGTTCCGGTCTCCGCACTGATATAAAGAACCGCCCTGTGATTGCCTGTTGCACCTGTAAGATCAGGATCAAAAACTGAAATTCCGTTGTCCTCATTCAATGAAGGTGAATACCGTGTTGCCCATGAAGCCGAAACGACATGGACATCATGGTTCTTCCACTTGTCCCTGCGGACATACTTGTACGAAACCTGAATGACAAGATGGGTAAACAAACCGTTTTCAAGAGGATCCACGGATCTTATGGATTCACCAGTCCAAGAATCTCCCGGAGAAACTTTCTGAGACGGAAGAGAAGGAAAATTTCTGAAAGAAGGATATCCACAATCAAGGTTCATGGAGAGAAAACCGTCAGAACCGACCGTAAAATCAGATTCCACGGCCATGTTGAGCCTTTCCCTCACGTCCATGAGCTTATGTTTCGTCTGCTGGAAAACATAAAAAATGCCTGAAAACAAAGATTTGCCCTGGGAGCCGCCTGATTTTGCCGTAATGAACGAGCGTATTTCACGGCTGAACAGACCGGTGTACTTTCCGCTGTCATAACGGCGCAAATCCGTTCGTTCGGTAAAAGTGTAGTTTCTTCCCTCGTTCCTGTAGACTATGCTTTCCGCTCCGTAAACCGGAAAAAGAGAAATAAAAAACAAAGGCAGAATCCATGAAAAAGACTTCCTTTTCAAAAAGCACCTCCTGCGCAAATCCGTTCGTTCCGGCCGCTCATTTACTATAGAAAAAAATCAAGTGGCAATATGTTACGAAGGAAATCACCAACCCCGCCGCAGAGCAATACGCCACCTTGTGGCACGGTATGGTGTTCTCATAAGGTATTGCAGTCGGATTTAATACCCCTTGTTTCGCCCCAGAGGGGCGGGGTATTAAACCCTCCGCTCGAATAAGGCATAAAAAAGGGACTGCACGATCAGCGTCATGCAGTCCCTGGTCAGTTATGCAAAAAAATTACAAAACACGATGCAGTACATCATTTTTCGGTAGAAGAACCGGCATCCCAGGAAGAATCGTTCATAGGAATGCAGTAAGCGTGATATTTTACGCCGTCCACCACAACTTCCTTGTCAAAGACATATCCGTTTTCTTTTACGCTTTCAAGGAATGAATCTATATCGTCCTGAGTCACGACAAGCTGACCGCTCATGTGCGCCTGCTCGACTGACTTTTCATCAACAAGCTCTTCTCCCAATTCTATGAACTCATCAAGTGTCTCAAGATAAGCGTCAGAACCGGAACCGCTTGCAAATCCGAACACAAGAAGACCGGTCTCATAATCCGCGGTATAAAGCTGGACGGTATAGAGATAGTCTGAAATTTCAATATGCCCGGTATAACCGTCTGTGCGGAGTATGTAGCGTCCCTTGTCCTGCTTGATCAGATACGGCTTGTCTGTCTTTAAAAGAGACGGATATCCGCGTCCGTTGATCTGGGCGATAAAGTCATCAAGGAGCTTTTCGAGCGTCCTTGCATTGAGAGGCTTGGCATGCTCATCATCCTCAGGCTCTTCCTGATCATCTTTTACGGCCGGCTTTTCAGATTTTTGTCCTTCCAGATATTCATCTTCAATATCTTCATCCTCACCGTAGAATTCGCTCCAATACTTTGAGATGTCCTCTTCACCCTCTTCGTATTCTTCCTCTTCCTCATTGTCATCGTTTATGTCGGAGAAGAACACTTCAAACACCTTGCCGTTAAGCTCCACGGTTTTGCGGTAAGAAATGGTGTATCCGAGAACTTTTCTGTAAGCATCCTCAATATCGACCTCAAAGAAAGTCTCATCGCCTTCATAGCCAGAAAGGGAATGTTTCATTGAAGAGAAATAATAGCGGTCCCATGCCTGATCATGACCATAAGTTACGTAGATGATGTTCGGGACTGATTCCACGTCGCTTGCCACGCGGTTGTATTCAAACGGAAGCTTGAATTTGTCGTTTATGAGATATACGTTGTTTCCGTCGCTGAGGTATGAATAATCATCAGTAGAAACGCCGCAGTAATCCGTATTTACGAGCTTACCGGATTTTTCAAGTCCGATTATGTACTCATAAAGCGCATCCAAATCTTCCTGCGTCGGAACGTTATCCTCATAATCATCCGTGTTTCCGTCGGTAAAGAGATAGTCCGGAATGTCTTCATCGGAATCATCGTTTATGTCGGTGAAAACGACTTCATAGACAATGCCTCCCAGCTCAACCTTGTCGCGCAGAGTGATGGTATATCCGTTGATTTCTTCCCATGCTTCAGCCAGATCTACGTCAAAGAATTTGTCGTCCTCATAACCGACGAGGGATTCCATGCGGTCGTCATAGATTTCGAAATCTTCTTCGGTCGCATGTCCGTAAGTGACGTAAAGCACGTTGGGAACATCATCTGAACTGCTGGCTATGAGATCGTATTCATAAGGAATTTTCCATCCTGATTCAATGACGAAGTGATTTTTTCCGTCGCTCAGATATGAGAACGTATCCATCTTTATGCCCTTGCTTTCTTTTGAATCAAGCCTGCCTGATTTTTCAAGCGCGATGATACGGTTCAAAAGCTCCCTGAGGATTTCAGCTGAAGGCGCACCGTCCGGCTCATTTTCGGTTCCGGCAGTTTTTTCCGGTTCATTTCCGGATTCCTTTTTCTCCTGCTTGGTCGATGGCGCTGCAACTTTCTTTTCGTTCGGTTCTCCGTCATCCGGGAGTGAATTATCGGCTGCGGCAACAGGATCAAGCCCCTTGAAATCACGGTCGTCCGCTATGTAAGTGAAAAATGCCGTATAAGGCACGCCGGAAATAGTAACGTCGGATTTGTATGAGACCGTATATCCGCTGATTCTGTCTGAAAGTTCCTCAAGAGAAATGTTCTTGAAAAAATCGGAAGCAGAAGCCACGGTCGCAAGCTTTTTCTGCCTTGCCTCAAAATAATATGCGTTCTCTTTGTCGCCGTACACGACATAGATTATATTTTTTCCGTCCGAATCCTTTCCCTTGATTTTCGTGTACTCATAAGGAATGTCACCGCTTCCCTTTACAAGAAAGACATCCGTTCCGTCACTTATATAGGAATAAACGCCGTCTTCGGAAACATTTCCTTTTCCATCCGTAGAAACAATGGTTCCGGAATTCTCACGGCCGGCAATCTCCTCAAGGACTGAAGACAGCTTTTCACCGGCGTCTGCGGCAAAAGAACTGATGCTTGCAGCCAAAAGAACGAGCGGCACCAAACACAATTTTTTCAATAAATTCATAAAATGCTCCTATGGAATTTATCAGTTTTCCTTAGAAACGGATTTTTTTACCCGTTCCGGCATAGTATTCTTTTCTGAGCGATTTTACCTGCTCATCCTTAAGATAGTCATCGAAATTCATCATCCGGTCAATTATTCCCTTCGGTGTAATCTCAACGATCCTGTTAGCTATCGTGGTAATGAACTCATGGTCATGGCTTGAGAAAAGCACGACGCCTCCGAAACGCACGAGTCCCTGGTTCAGGCTTTCGATGCTTTCCAAATCAAGGTGGTTGGTCGGATCGTCCATGATGAGGACATTGGCTCCGCTGAGCATCATCTTTGAAAGCATGCAGCGCACCTTTTCACCTCCGCTCAAAACCTTGACAGGCTTCAGGCTTTCGTCACCGGAGAAAAGCATGCGTCCCAAAAATCCGCGGACATAGGCATCATCCTGTTCCTTGGAATACTGTTTGAGCCATTCGGTTATGTTCATGTCGTTCGAAAAGTATTTTCCGTTGTCACGTCCCATGTAAGTGTGCTTAGTGGTCTGGCCCCAGTTGACTACTGCCCCTTCGCATTTCACTTCACCGGAAACGATGTCAAAGAAAGAAGTTATGGAATTGTGCTCCATTCCTACGAACGCAACTTTTTCGCCGGGATGTACGGTGATTGAAAAATTGTCGAGAAGAACCGAACCCTCGGAATCCTTTGAGTTAAGGTGCTCTGCCGTAAGAACGAAGTTTCCGATTTCACGCTCAGGCTGGAAAAACACGAACGGGAATTTACGGCTCGTAACGGGAAGCTCCTCCAGTTCAAGTTTTTCGAGAACCTTTTTGCGGCTTGATGCCTGTCCCGCCTTTGAGACATTGGACGCGAACCTCTGGATGAAGGTCTTGAGCTCGGCCATCTTGTCCTCACGCTTTTTCTGCTGGTCCTTGGCCTGCTTCTGCATGATCTGGCTCATCTGGTACCAGAAATCGTAGTTTCCGGTGAACTGGGTGATCTTTCCGTAGTCAATGTCGCAGATATATGTGCAGATTGCATTCAGGAAGTGGCGGTCGTGGCTTACGACAATGACGCAGTTCTCGAATTCAATCAAAAATTCCTCAAGCCATGCTATGCTTTCCAAATCAAGACCGTTGGTAGGTTCGTCCAAAAGCAGCACGTCTGGATTTCCGAATATTGCCTGTGCAAGAAGAACGCGGACTTTCTGGCCTTCATCCAAATCGGACATCATCTTGTCATGATATTCTTCTTCAAGACCAAGACCTGCAAGCATCTGCTCAATCTGATTTTCCGCCTCGTATCCGCCTAGCTCGCCGAATTCTGCTTCCATTTCAGCGGCTTTTATTCCGTCTTCTTCAGAAAAATCTTCCTTTTCATAGATCGCATCTTTGTCCTTACCAAGCTGATAAAGCTTCGGATAACCCATCATTACGGTTTCCTTGACGGAGTATGCATCGAAAGCAAAGTGATCCTGGCTCAATTTTGCCATGCGCTCGCCCGGTGTCATGCTGACCTGTCCTGAATCAAAATCCTGCTCGCCTGAGAGAATCTTGAGGAAGGTTGATTTTCCTGCACCGTTTGCACCGATTATGCCGTAGCAGTTTCCCTTCATGAATTTAAGGTTAACGTCTTTGAAAAGCGGTTTCTCGCTGAATTTTAATGTCAAATCTGATACTGATAACAATTTTTCACCTCACGGACTCCTGTTTACCGGGACATCCTCTATTTTTTTCCGAACAGGGACTTGATTTTTGAGAACAATCCCTTGCCCTGCTTTTTCTGTACTTTTTTCTGCTGTGACTGGACTGCCGGAGTGCCGTTTCCTGCGCCCGTCTTTCCTTTAACCTGTCCCTGGGTTTTTCTTCCGGCATTTTTCTTTCCAGTTGATTTTTTACCCTTGTTTTCGGAATAGTTTTTTCCACCCGCATTCGGACGCTGCCCTGTTGATTTCGGAGCGAACTTTTCACGGTAAAGCTTCATGCGCTCGTCAGTGGACATGGTTGCCAGCGCTTCTTCTTCTTCCTTGCTGAACACACGGCGGTCCCTTCTGTATTCTTTGGCCGCGCTTTCGTTCCTTGAAGAGTAGCGTCCCCTTCCCTTGCCAGATTTTCTTGGACCAGATGAATGAGCACCGCTGCGTCTTTCGTATTCGGACTGCTTTTTTCTTCCATATTCGCTTTTGTCGTTGTATTCCTCGCGGTAGTTGTCCGTGCGGATATAGACTCCGGCAGACTTGTCTTCGGCCATCATGCTTTCCTCTGCGACCTGCGACGGAATCTGTTTTCCGACATAACGTTCAATGGGAGGAAGGCTGTAAACGTCCTGCTCCGAACAGAATGTGTATGCCTTTCCAGATTTTCCGGCTCTGGCAGTACGGCCGATTCTGTGGACATAATTTTCGGCTTCATTAGGAAGGTCATAGTTTATGACCATGGCAAGGTCGTTCACGTCGATTCCACGGGCTGCAACGTCTGTGGCTACAAGGCACTTGACTTTTCCCGACTTGAATTTGTCCATTATTTCAAGACGCTTTTTCTGCGGAAGGTCACCGATTATGAATTCCGTTTCAAATCCGTTGTACCTGAGGCGCTTGGCTATAACTTCGCAGCTTCTCTTGGTGTTGCAGAAAATAATCAGGCTTTCGGGCTTGTCGCGCTGGATTATGCCGAGAAGGAGCTTCATCTTGCTGTCGCTTGAAACATGCAGGAGCAGCTGGTCGATTTCGTCAACCGTGATGTTTTCCGCCGCAATGGTTATTTCAGCCGGATTCCGTGTATATTCCCATGCAAGGTTCTTTACGTATGAGTTGAGCGTTGCGCTGAAAAGCATGGTCTGCCTTTTTTCAGAAACCGGAAGTACCTTTATCAATGTGCGGAGGTCGGGATAGAAACCCATGTCGAACATACGGTCAGCTTCATCAATAACAAGGAAAGCAACCGCGCTCAAATCCATCTGTCCGCCCTGGTTCAGATCAATGACACGTCCCGGCGTTCCGATTATTATGTCAACGCCCGATTTAAGGGTGCTTATCTGCTTGTCATAGCCTACGCCGCCATAAAAGCTCGCGCACTTGAGCTTCGTGAAACGGCAGAGTTTTTCCGCTTCTTCCTGAACCTGAACCGCAAGTTCCCTGGTCGGCACCATGACCAAAGCCTTTTTGCCTGAAACTTCACCGCGGCTCAAAAGCTCCTGAACCACGGAAACAAGATATGCGGCGGTTTTTCCCGTCCCTGTCTGTGACTGAACGTACAAGTCACGTCCCTCAAGGGAATTCTGCAAGACCTGTTCCTGAACCGGAGTGCAGGTTACGTAACCGGCAGCCTCAATCCCCTGCTGAAGCTGCTCCTGCAAAGTAAATTCTTTAAATTCCATTTCCATTCCTATGTATATGTACTAGCCGCTGATCCGGCTGTTTCGGCAAATCAAAAGCGCACCAACGCTTTCCGTAAAGTATACAGTCTTTTTCATTTAATGTATAGGGTATAAAAGTCCAAAACCTAGCGCACGGTTTGCATGATTTTCAGAAATGTATTTTCAAAAAAAAAGACTTGTTTTTTCATCGGATTAACTTAAAATTAAACAAAGGGAACAAATATGACGGAATTTGAGGCGAAGATAAAAATCCCATTTCTTTGGGGCAAGGCAGTTTTCAAAAAATCTCACTGGTCACGGATCAATCTGATCGTGGGTCCCAACGGCTCGGGAAAAACATTGCTCGCACAAGGGCTGGCAAAGCAGTTCGAAGAAAATGGATATTCCGTCCGCTTCATAAAATCAGACAGGGAAAACCGGCAGGAACAAATGGAGGTCCTGAAATCAAACGCCAGGATACGCGGTAAAATTGAGACCGTGCTTTCGAACATGTTCGGAAAATCCATAACATTTATAGAAGATATAAACGGAAACCCCATACCGATAGTCGAAAACAAGGCATGGAACGTGGAATACATGCTTGAGGACGCGGAATGCCACGGACTGAAAGAAATAATCCTGCTTTTGATAAACCTTTACCAGAAAAAATCATCGAAGAGCCTTGGTGAATGCATTTTCTTCGATGAACCGGAGCTTCACCTGCACCCCCAGTTCCAGAGTTTTTTCATGAATGAAATCAGAAAGGAAATAAGCGCCTCATCAAGGAAAATGTTCTTCCTGATTTCCCACTCCCCGTTTTTCATCGATTTGCGCAGTCCGGAAGATTTGACGGGCGTAATAGTCTGCCACATAAACAAAGTCCCGACCAGCATAGAAAAGCTTTCCTACGATGACGACGGACTTTTCAGGCGTTTTCTGCCCCGGTTCAACACCTACCACAAGCAGTTCTTTTTTTCAGACAACCAGATTTTCGTGGAAGGATACACTGACCAGCAGATGTTCACTTATCTCCTGCCCTTCGTTGACGACGGATACACAACGGCAGGCACAGGCATAATCGACGTGGGCGGAAAAGATGAGCTTGGGGTTTTCTGCAAGGTATGCTCGCTTCTCGGAACTAACGGAAGGATCATCACGGACCTTGACTCACTTTTCAGCGGAAAACTGCGCGATGTGTTCGGCGAAGATGACAGGGTCTGCAGCTGGCTTGAAAAACAGAAAGAAAAGCAGGCGAATTTTTACGATTCGATTTTCACTCAAAAAGAAAAGGATCAGAAAATCAGCCTTGGAAAACTGATATACAAGCTTGAGCGCAAGGTGATCGACACAGGGAATGCCATAAAGGAAATGAATCTTCAGGAAATCAAAAAAAAGGCGGAAAGACAGGCCGAAAAAAAAGACATACAGATTCTTGAAATCTTTTTGCAGAAGCTTCAGGCTCTTGAAGAAAAACATGAGAACGCACAGACGGTCGATACATACAAAACGGTTATGCTCCAGGGAATCATCATGCTTCAGGACTTCCTTGAAAAAAATCTGCCTCCGAAACCAGCGTCTGAAATACCCGTCATAAAAAACCTTTACGCGCTTGTACTTGCGGCGGCAGAAGCAGCCAGGGTCTACATACTTCCGAAAGGATGCATTGAGCATTACTACACGCAGACGAAGATTCTTTTCATGCCGGTTTCAGCAAAAGACCGTCTTTTCAGAAGCGAGCTTGATTTCATACAGGGCGCGCACAAAAAAACGGTGCTCAAAAAATACGAGGATCTGATTGAAATTTTGTCCAAGGCCGCAAAATGAACGTTCCGGCTACAGCTTGTATATGCTCTCCGTAATCATGCTGATTTTCATGGTCTTTGCCATTTCGGAAAGCTTTTTCTGAATCTGCTCGTTCCGGCGGTGGAAAGTGTTGCTGTCGTAATCCGCGGACTGCTTGAAATAGTTTCCCTCAGTTGAATATCCGTCCATACCGGCTATATAGACTTCGGACGGCATCACCTGGCTCAGGAAATTCAGGAACATAAGCCCGGAATTGTCGATGAGGTCTGGTTCGGACAAAGCGTAGGAATTGAAATTGAGCATATAGTCCCAACCTTCAAGATCCTTCATGTTTGAAGTGACAATTCTTTTTGCGCCGCTTTCATCACGGATGTCGCCGTAACGCCTCATGTTGCTGCTGAATACAAAATCGTATCCGTAATCTGGAGGAATGCAGTTCACCGCAACCGTAACAGGATTTTTCTCCTTGATGAAAGATTTGATCTTTTCTTTTTCACGCACAATCGACATGCCCGGGGCAATCAAAAGGACGTCTTTTCCGAAGAAAGATTCCTTAAGTTTTTCGACCGCTCCCCTGTCATCGACATACTGATCCATATATTGCTTGTAAAATTTTTCGGCATCTTCTTTTTTATAGTTCCTGCGGTTTTTAGGCGGTATTGATCTGAGGATTTCGTTGAAGTTTTTTTCCGTGAGAGAGTGCTTTTCCTCAAGGTAGATTGCGTAGTTCGGATGGCAGCCGTTCGTTGCTGAAAGATAATATGGAAGACAGTAGCCCCAGAATCTTCTGCTGTAGATTTCGTTAAGATAGTCGTCCATGATTTCGAGCATCGGTTCTATCTTGTAGCCGGTCCCGTAGTTTTCGTTCATGTGGTCGGCGAAAAGCTCCAGATTCAGGTTTCCGGCACCACGCCCCATTCCGAACACACAGGCATCAATGCAGATTTCGCGGTTCAGGTTCATCTCCACCATGGTCACTGCATTACCGAATGCCTGCTGGAGATTGTTGTGCGCATGATAACCCAACGTTATGTTTTTTTCCATATTGTTGTCGGCAAGATAGACCAGGCGCAAAAACTGCTTGCGCTTGATCGTTCCGAAAGTGTCCACGATGGACATTGCATAAGGCATTATGGAATTGAACTTCTGTATGGTCTCAACAAATTCTATGTCCGAATATGAATCAGTGCCGACGAACTGGACGAAAAGCTTGTATCCTTTCTTTTTGATTTCACGGCAATAGTCGTAGGCAAAATCGATCCTGTCTTTTTTGAAAATAACGCGCAGCCCGTCAACGGAAGTGCCGTCATAGTCCGGGATTGAATCAAGCGGCGGAGGACATTTGCAGTCAATCATACCGAGATAGGTCATTGAAGGTGATTTCGGAGTGATGAACGGAACTATGCTTTCTACGGAAGGAAAAACCGTCCTGTTTTCATCGAAAGGAACTTCCTTTATAAATCCGATTTCAAAAAATTCAACGCCTGTCTGGGCAATTCTTTCGGCCGTTCCCTTTATGGCTTTTTTACCGAAATTCCAGTCGTTCAGATACCCCCCGTCCCTGAGCGTGCAGTCCAAGAGCTTAACTTTATTCATAATCACAAATCCCCACCCAAAATGCTACGGTCTAATATTATAGCACAAAACCTGAAATAATGGAACCGTTGATTTTTCTTGTTGATTTTCCTGCATTTTTTTGCAAAGGCGCGGCATCAGTGCTTTCGGAAGAAAAAAATCCCCGGTGCATGATACATCGGGGAACGGATTCAAATGCCTTCAATCATAAGACATAAGAGCTTAAACTTTTTTAAAACTATTTTTTAAACTATTTTTTACGCGGTACCCTAGTCACTTGTGTCATAGTCCATTACGAAAATTCCGATGTCCGTAATATTTGACTTGTTCACGTTCGCAACGAAAACCCAGCCGAAAAACTCATCTGCCCAAGTGCCGTCAAGAAAATCAGGTGTGATTATGCAGACATAAACGCCGCTCTTGATCTTCATTCTCTTAAGCACGGACTGTGCGAAATCGATAGCTTCCTGGTCAATTTCTTCAAAATCTTCGTCATCAAGATAATCGTAATCAACGTCACCATAACCACGTTCTTCCATGGCTTCATCAATGTACTCGAAGAATTCGGAGCCGTCATCTCCCCAAATGGCATCGAACTGCTTTGATGAGAGAGTGCCGAGTTCATTCACCTGAAAAATATCAATGTCATCATCAGTGAAATCATGTGCGAATGCAGACATTGAACCGATTACAAGCGCGACAGCAAGTGCAATAAATTTTTTCATTATTTTTACCTTCTTCTATGTTGCAGAATTTTTTTAGTACATCTGGAATGGGTACCAGCAGTAGTCCGCCCAAGAATTGTGGACGATAATCAGAAAATCACCGTCGGTGATGGCCAGTACTTCGTTCTTTGGCTGACCGCTGCTTTCCTTTTTCAGAGATCCGAGCAATCCATAGATATAGTCGTCAATCTCAGATGAGTCCAATGCCTTGAGATCGAATTCACCGTTGAAAAGTTCTTCGGCAATTTCATCGGCACCGTTTGCGCTGGAATATGCTTTCTGGAAATAATTGGAAAATTCCTGGAAAGACATGTCTCCCAAGTCCCAAAGTTCGTAATCAGATCCACCGGCAAAGGCTCCAACGTTTGCAATCAGCAAGAGAGCGGCTGCAAGCAAAATTTTTCTGAATACTTTCATACAAACCTCCTTAAAAGTTGTATTTTTGTCATTTTCCCCTTTATAATACTTATTGAAAAAATTTAACACTACCCAAATAAGTAGTTTTTTAAGTTTTTTCAAGGAAACTTTGTATTTTTTACACTTATCTTCCTGAGAGCGTGTTCTTCCATCTTGCGACCGCCTGCAAAGCCTGCATCGGGGTGGTTGCGTCAAGGTTCATCGAAAGGATTTCCTCCAATATCATTTCCTCGTCACTGAACAATGCGCCTGTCCATGAATCTTTCGGGGAAGCTTCCGGGGATTTTTTCACGCTTTCATTTTCTGGAATCTTTTCAGCAGGAACTGGGGATGCAGGAACAGAATCTTTTCTGACGGCCTCTTTTTGAATGCGCTCCAAAATCACTTTCGCACGGTCAATCACCGGCTGAGGCACTCCTGCCAAAGATGCGACGTGTATTCCGTAGCTGTTTTCTGCCGCACCTGAAATGACTTTCCTCAAAAACGATATCGTTCCGCCCCTTTCATCAACGGCCATGCAGAGTTTTTTAAGCGACGGATGCTCCATCCTTGTAAGCTCGTGGTAGTGGGTCGCAAAAAGAGTCTTAGCCTTTATCCTGTCCAGAATGTATTCGCTCACCGCCCATGCTATTGAAAGACCGTCTTCAGTGCTTGTTCCGCGGCCTACTTCATCCATTATTACAAGTGATTTTTCGGTGGCAGACCTAAGGATGTGGGCAGTCTCCGTCATCTCCACAAGGAATGTTGATTCACCGCGCGCAAGGTTGTCGCTCGCTCCCACACGGCAGAAAATCCGGTCGACTATTCCGAGCCTTGCAGATGAGCACGGTACAAAGCTTCCTGTC
>JAFOTA010000213.1 GCA_017421145.1 Treponema sp. | reverse complement strand
GCAGCCTGATTTCCCATCTCGCACAGAACCATGTCTATGTTTTTCGCTATGTTACCTACATTTCCGGTTGCGGAATCAAGGTTGTGCTTGAGTACTCCGGCTGTTTTCACTGAATCATTTGCGGATGCCGCCATATCCCCTAGCAGTGCTTTTGTGGTTTCGCGGAATTCATTGATGTTGTTCACGAGGCTTCCGACTTCGCACCTGCATTCGACCTTGAGCGGCTCCAGACGGTAATTTCTTTTTGAAAGCGCGGATGTCTGTTCCTGAACAGCACCTACAGCTTCATTTATCGCCTTGATCGTAAATACTAAGTTTACGATATTGATGATTGAGAATGCTATCGAAATCGGCATGATTTTTTTAAGAAGGAGATATTGCGTTCCCTGAAGAAGATTTCCCGGTACTGAAACGATATGCTCCACCATGAATATAATAGAAGCTAAGGCAAAGCACATAACGGTTATCATTCTTTCCGTGAGTCCCAGAACCTGAACTTCACGGTAATGAGGAAGCCATGACATGGATTTTTCGCACACTGCAAGCAGCATCACGAACCCCCACAGTGCAAAAGCGAATGAAACTCCGATCAAAAGCGAAAACCAGCTGTAGTAGCTTTTCCAGTTTGTTTCGAATGCATGGAAAGCAAGTCCCTTGGCGTTCATGCGAAGGATTACTATGAATGCAAGCGAAACGTAGCAGATTATGACAAGCGCGATGTTTACAATGTACCACAGCTTGAAATAGTTGTTCGTTGATTTGACGGACTCCTTGGAACCGTCGTATGCCCTGAATTTTCTAAGGAGCATGTTGTACGTGATTGTTGGAATTGCCGTCAGAGTTCCGAGCACGCACGGAAAAAGAAGCGGGTCGAATGCCAGCGTGACATATTCCTTTACATTGATCGCTTCTGAAAACAATGCGATAGGACCGAATACTAGAACCGGAAAAAGATAGCAGAACAGAAGATAGAAAAAAGCCTTTTTGTTGAATTTTCCACGGTTTTCAAGATTGTATTCCATAAGATAACCCTCACTCAAAGTAATGTAAAACCATGATATGGAATCATCCTATCACGGTTTTCCCATTACGACAATTATTTCATCGGAAAAATAGGTCTATATTTTCTATATATTTGCATAAAAAATTGTTTTTTTTTCCATAAAATGATATGATTCATAAAAAACAGCCGGAGCAATACACGATGCATTGTACGGCGTAAAAAATGATGGAGGAAATCATGTTTAAAATCAAAGAGCGCGGCTCAACAGTAAGCCGTGAGATTGTCGCCGGAATCACGACCTTCCTTGCGATGGCCTATATCCTTGCGGTCAACCCGGACATACTTTCACAGTCCGGCATGAACAAAGGTTCTGTTTTTACTGCGACCGCCGTTTCTGCGGCCATTGCAACGCTTGTTATGGCTTTTGTCGCGAATCTCCCTGTGGCATTGGCTCCCGGACTTGGACTCAACGCATTTTTCACCTACTCGGTTGTCCTTGGAATGGGATGCTCATGGCAGTTTGCCCTTACAGCCGTCCTTCTTGAGGGAATCCTCTTCATCATCCTTTCTCTCGTAGGTGTGCGCGAGGCAATCATCAAATCAATTCCCGCTTCGCTCAAAAAGGCGGTCTCCGTTGGTATCGGACTTTTCATCTGTATAATCGGTCTTTCAAACGCCGGCATCGTCGGTACTGACACGGGAACTACAATCGGATTCGAGAACCTCAATCTGACGCACGCTTCCGCACTTGTCGCCGTAATCGGTCTTGTAATCACCATTGTTCTTTTCATATTGAAGGTTCCAGGTGCAATACTGATTGGAATCGCACTTACTACAATTGTTGGAATCCCATTCGGAGTGACAAAGGTTCCGGAAGGATTCACTCCTTTCTCAACTCCTGAGGCTCCGCATCTTTTTGCATTCGAGTGGCAGAACGTTCTTTCACTTAAATTCCTCGTCGTGTTCTTCACATTCCTTTTCACCGACATGTTCGACACGATCGGAACCCTCATGGGTGTCGCCGAGCAGGGCAATCTCAAGGACAAGGAGGGCAACATCCTCAATGCAAAGGGCGCACTTCTTTCCGATGCCGTCGGTACTGTAGCCGGAGCATGTCTCGGAACGTCAACAGTAACTTCATTCGTCGAAAGCTCATCAGGTGTCGCAGCCGGTGGACGCACTGGACTTACATCCGTTGTCACAGCTGGATTCTTCGTTCTTTCTCTTTTCCTGAGTCCTCTGTTCGGTTTGATTCCATCCGCAGCAACAGCCCCGGCATTGATTTTCGTAGGCTACCTTATGATGAAGTCAGTCACCGACATCAACTTCAAGGATCCGACTGAAGGAATCCCTGCGTTCATCACGATAATGGTCATGCCGTTCTCATACTCAATCTCAAAGGGAATCGCATGGGGAATCATCTCCTATGTAATCTGCAAGGTCGCCGGAAAGAAGGCAAAGGAGATTCCTGTAATCACATGGATTCTCGCCGCGATTTTCGTTGCCGACATAATCTTTGAGGCTGTAAAATAAGGAAATCTGGTTTTGAGGGAACCCCGGAAGATTTCCGTCTTTCAAGGTTCCCTTAACCGGAGCAGAAATTTTTATAGGAGCTTGGCATGGAAGAGAATAACGGGAAAGAACCAGCATACAGAAGACCGACCTGGGACGAATATTTTATGGAGGTCTGCCGTACCGTTGCCAAACGCGCGACATGTGACAGGGGAAGAAGCGGATGCGTGATCGCAAGGGACAACCAGATTCTCGTTACTGGATATGTAGGAAGCCCCGCCGGATTACCCCACTGTGATGATGTCGGACACCTCATGCGGAAAATGATACATTCCGACGGAAGTATAACCCAGCACTGCGTGAGGACAGTCCATGCCGAGCAGAACGCAATCTGTCAGGCCGCAAAGAGGGGCATACCGATTGACGGTGCGACAGTTTACTGCCGTATGACCCCGTGCCGTACATGCGCCATGCTGATTATAAACTGCGGGATAAAGCGCGTCGTATGTGAAAAGCACTACCACGACGAAGAAGATTCCCTAAACATGTTCAGGGAGGCCGGCATAAAAATCGAGCATCTGGAAGATTCTGTGCAGACCTATGAGAATATGTAACGGATTTTCGGATGTAAAAGCAACGTGAACGTAAGGAATGGAAAAATAAACCCACCTGTGATATAATCGATTTTATGGAAGAAAGATTTCTGCCGATCGGCATTCAGGATTTTGAGGACTTACGCAATCGGAAATGCGTTTATGTGGACAAGACTGCATTCATCTACAAACTTGCCCACGAGGGAAAACCGTATTTTTTAAGCCGTCCTCGAAGGTTCGGAAAAAGCCTTCTGCTTTCAACGATGGAATATTATTTTCTAGGGAAAAAAGAGCTGTTCCACGGACTTGCGATTGAAAATCTTGAAAAGGATTGGACCGAATATCCTGTTTTGAAAATCAGCTTCGGCATGAACAGCTACGAAAACAATGAGCGGCTGAAAGCTCGTCTGGATGTAATCGTAGGCGAAAACGAAGCTTTATACAAAATCGAAAGAGTAAACAGTGACCCGGCCGAAAGGTTCGCACACCTTATTCATGCCATCAGTGAGAAGACAGGCAGACAGGTCGTAATCCTGATTGACGAATACGATAAGCCCATCCTTGACGCGCTTTACACAGAGTATGAAGAGATTAACAGACAGGAACTCAGGAGTTTTTACAGTCCTTTAAAGGAGTGCGACAAATATATCAGGTTCCTTTTCATCACCGGAATCACCAAGGTGAGCCACATAAATATTTTCAGCGGACTGAATCAGCTTGATGACATAAGTCTTGACCGTGCCTATTCTTCAATCTGCGGAATATCCGAGCCGGAGCTTGACCGGTATTTCATGCCCGAAATAAATGCCCTTTCCGAGTGTCAGGAGATGACGGTGGAGGAAACAAAGGCAAAGCTGGCCCAGATGTATGACGGCTACCACTTCACCCACGATGTCGAAGGAGTGTACAATCCGTTCTGTCTTTTGAAATGTTTTAGAGAAAAAGATTTCGGCTCCTATTGGTTCGAGAGCGGAACCCCGTCATTTTTGGTGAAGACATTGCAGAACCAGCCGCTTGTTCTTTCGACGATTGTGAACGGACGGAAAGCAAAGGAAGACCAGTTTAAAAACTATGACCCGGACTCAAAGAACATGCTGCCGGTGATTTATCAGAGCGGATATCTCACAATCAAGGACTTTGAAAAAACAAAAAGAACTTATACGCTTGATTTTCCGAACCGGGAGATTGAGGAGGGATTTCTGAACGTCCTTCTGAAAAAATTCGTGAGCGTGCCGGATGATGACATGGGACTTGCGATTGATAATCTTTGCGATGCCCTTGATTCCCGTGATGTGGACAAGACTCTCTCAATCATAAAATCAGCAATCGCCGATTTGCCTACGATTGTGAAAAAAGACATGTGCGAAAATTACTATGAGTCCGTGACCCACCTGATGTTCCGCATGACAGGTTGCCGGGTTGTGTCGGAGCTCCAGTCAGTCGCAGGAAGAAGCGATGTTGTCGTTGCAACGAAGGATTCGGTGTTCATTTTTGAGCTGAAAATGGATAAGGGTGCTGATTTTGAAACCGTTGCGGCCAGTGCGCTTTCCCAAATTGATGCGAACGGTTATTCAGAAAGGTTTGCTGTGAGCGGAAAAGCCATGTACATGGTCGGCCTTGTTTTTTCAAGCGATGGCAAGGGGCTT
>JAFOTA010000212.1 GCA_017421145.1 Treponema sp. | reverse complement strand
GCTGATTACAGACCCGCGAACGTGAGCGATGAAAAAATCAAAAAGCACGACGGAGATTCGGTTCTGGAACTGGAGCGCACCGAGGATATCCTTTCGTATATTGGAAAAAACAAAAAGCCGAATCAATTTGTGTGCGGATTTTCAATGGAAACCCAGAACATGCTGGAAAACTCAAAGGCAAAACTGGAGAAAAAAAATCTGGACATGATTTGCGCGAACTCGCTCAGAACGGATGGCGCAGGATTTGGCGGCGACACAAACGTTGTCACCCTGATAACAAAAGATTCTGTCACGGAGCTACCGAAAATGAGCAAAGAAGAAGTTGCCGAGAAGATTCTGGATGTGATTGTTGAACGCGGACGATAAAGTGAAGGTTGGTTTACAAATCATAACAATATGTGTTATAATTTGTAAAGTATGCAGCCGATTGTCAAATTTGAAAAGATTCTGGAAGATTTTTCCTCAAATGAGCATTTTGTTTATTCAAAAGCAGATTTAAGGAATTTGCTGCCGTTCATTACAGACTCCAACAAGAACATGATTCTTTCCAGGTGTGTTTCAAAGCATATTCTAACCCGAGTCTGCAAGGGCGTTTATGTTTTTGCCAAAGCAGAAGCAGAAAAATCAACTGTGCTTTATAGAACTGCGGCGAAGCTTCGTGCCGGATGCATGAGTTACATCAGCCTTGAAACTGTTCTTTGCGAGCATTCAATTATTTCGCAGCAAATGCCATCGTATCTTACTATTATGACAACAGGAAGAAGCGGGACAATCGATTGCGGGCAGTTCGGAACTATAGAATTTGTTCATACGGCAAAAGATTTTTCAAAGATTTATGATAATCTTTTTATTGATTCCGGGGCAAAAATGCTGAAAGCAAATCCTGCGCAGGCATATCAAGACATGATTGACGCAAAACGAACAACCGTGGATTTGATTGATGAATCAGCCAAAAAGGAGTTGGCATTATGAATGCTTTTGACATTCTTATAAAAAAAGTTATGTCTCAGAATCCTCAGCTGTCTGAATTGCAAACCGCTGTTGAGAAAGAGGTATTGCACCATGACATCCTCAGGATAATGAATGAAGCCGGATTCCTTGAAAAACTTACGTTCATGGGCGGAACTTGTCTCCGTATGTGCTACAACTCCGAGCGTTTAAGTGAAGATTTGGATTTTTCAAGCAATTTTGATTTTTCCAAAGAAAGTCTTGTTGATTTTGGAAAGACGCTTTCCGAAAAGCTGGAGCAGAAGTACAATCTTTCGGTCACGGTAACAGAACCGCACAAGGAAGAAGGAAATACAGACACATGGAAAATCAAGGTAATTACAAAACCGGAGCGACCAGATTTTCCGGCACAGAAGATTAACATAGATATCTGTCACCTTCCTTCCCGCGACAGAAAAATCCGTATCCCAAATAATTACTACGGAGTTGATTTTGGAACTTCTGATTTATTTTTGTATGCGGAAAGTCTTGAAGAAATTCTTTGTGACAAGCTCATCGCCTTTGCAAACCGTCCGAACCGCGTAAAGAATCGTGATTTATGGGATATTTTTTGGCTTTCACGAAAAAATGTCAGTAAAAATCCGGCTTTGCTTGAGCAAAAACTTTCTGACAGAAAAATTTCACTTTCTGATTATGATGAAAAATTTTCTTCGCGAATTCTTGAAATAAAGGACGGACAAGATTCTTTTCTAAAAGAGATGCGTCGATTTCTTTTTGCCGGCAGTTTTACAAAGAATTTTACATCACCGATTTGGTGGGAATATCTTATTCAGCTGCTTACAGAATTAAAGTAAACTTTCAAAAATTAAACATAAAAATAGAAATGCCCTAAACTTTATAAACTGGAGTAAATTTATGGAAATCAAAAAAATCAACATTTCTGACATCGGGGGATTCAGGATTGGAAATGCGCAGGATTACGATGCAATGACCGGAGTTACAGCCATCGTTTTTGATGAACCGAACACTTGCGGAATCGACATAAGCGGTGGCGGGCCTGCTGCACGTGAGTCATATCTTTTTACTCCTCTTGCCGCAAAACAGTCTGTCACGGCACTTTTGCTTTCTGGCGGTTCTGCCTATGGTCTTTCAGCATCCAGCGGTGCGATGAAATATCTGGAAGAAAAAAACATGGGCTTCCATCTTGGAAATATCGTCGTTCCGATTGTTCCCCAGTCCTGCATTTTTGATTTGGGGCTTGGTTCTTCAAAAGTCCGTCCTGATTTTCAGATGGGTTATGATGCTTGTGTCGCTGCGGAAAATAATAATCCGGTAAGCGGTTCTGTCGGCGGCGGTACTGGAGCGAGCGTCGGAAAGATTTGCGGCATGGCACGTTCACAAAAAGCGGGAATCGGTTATGCGGCTTTCCAGGTCGGCGAACTGAAAATGGGAGCGGTCGTAATCGTCAATGCGCTCGGTGATATTTTTGATTGGAAAAACGGACAGAAGATTGCGGGGCTTTTGACCGAGGACAGAAAATCTTTTGCAAGCGTGGAAGAGGAGATGTATAAAATCCAGTCGTCAATTCCGCATGGCATGAACACGACAATCGGTGCGGTGATTACCAACGGAGATTTTTCACAGCAGGAGATGAGCAAGATTGCATACATGACAAGGGCTGCGCTTGGGAGAAGCATAAATCCGGTCGGAACTGGTGCTGACGGCGACACAATCTATGCAATCAGCATGGGGGGAGTAAAATCCGACGTGAACATTGCGGGAACACTTGCCTGCAGAACATTGTCAGAAGCGATAATCGACGCGGTGGAATCTTCCAAAATGGACGATGCGGAATATTTGAAAATGATTATACGCTGAACAAAGTCATCTTCTCGGCTACGCTCAATGACCGCATTTCAGCTACGCTCAATGACCACATTTCGGCTGCGATCAATGAGCGAGTTCTGTTGCAAAGTTTTAGGCGCTTACTTTTTGACGCTTGAAAGAGGAATCTCCACGGAATAATTAAGCGGTATGTTTTTTGCATAGTTTGTATCCGGGAATGAAAGTCCTGATTTAAGCGAGAACGTCGGATTTTCGCCG
>JAFOTA010000211.1 GCA_017421145.1 Treponema sp. | reverse complement strand
TGTATAGCGGTTGTTCTGTTAAAATAATATTTTCGGAAAGATTTTTATTATAAGAAAAATTTTCTTTAAGTATATTTAAATTATCATCGAAAAATTCGAACGTAAAAATTGTTGCCGTTGAACCAGCGACAAGCCCGGTACTCTCAAAAGGAACAGCCGGCTCACACAAAATTCAGGGAATTGGAGCAGGCTTCGTTCCTGATGTCTTGAACACAAAGATTTATGATGAGATCATCCCGATTGAAAATGAAGATGCTTTCACTGAAGGCCGGGCCTTTGCCGTAAGCGAAGGAATTCTGGTCGGAATCTCGTCAGGTGCGGCGCTCAAAGCCGCAAAAATCCTCGCCGAACGCCCGGAAAACAAAGGAAAGAACATCGTAGTTCTTCTCCCGGACTCAGGCGACAGATACCTGAGCACCCCGCTTTTCAGCGGAAACTAGAGCCTAAAAAATTCCTTCCAGTTCTTCCAGCATTGAAAGAATTTTCTGGCGGTTTGAACCGTCAAAATGCTGGGCTTCCAATGCAAGGTTTGTGAAAAACTCCTGCATTGGAAGCAGTTTTTTCATCGGAACTTTTTCCGGGTAGTATTCAATCAGAACACTTCCCGTAAGAAAATTATTCTCAATGTTTTTGATTGCATCGCTTTTCTGCAAGATTGAGCGAGCCTTTTCAACTAAATCCGCTTCCTTGAAAATCGGAGCACGAAGCCGCACTCGTCCTGGAAAAAAACTTGTAATCATAAAATCATCCTAATCCAAAATATTTTCCATTGCCTTGACGCTGATTCCAACTGTAACTGAGTTGTGAAGAATTGCGGCAAGCTGTGGCGAAATCAGCCCGAACACGCCGAGCAGCAGTAAAGCAGAATTTACTTCTATTATAAATGCATTGTTTTGGTTGATTTTTTGAATCAGCCCCTGCGCCAGCATACGCGTTGTTGCCACATTGATTAAACCGCCTTCACTCAGAACTATGTCAGCCGTGTCACTTGCGATTGAAGAGCTTCCTTCGATTGCAATTCCGACATCTGCCGCACTCAAGGCTGGAGCATCGTTAATTCCGTCACCAAGCATGATTACTTTTCCAGCTTTCTTTTCCTTTTCTATCAGACGGACTTTATCTTCGGGAAGAGCCTGCGAATAATATCCGTCAAGGCCAGCACTTTCAGCTATTTTTTTTGCCGCGCCCTCAGTATCGCCGGTAATCATCACGCAGCGGCGGATTCCAGTCTTCTTTAGTTTTTCGATGACTTCACGGGCTTCAGGTCGCACAGGGTCGCCGACTGCAAGAACACCTGAAAGTTTACCGTCATAAGAAAGATAAAGAAGCGACTGCCCTGTCTGCAATGAATCTTCCTGAATCTTTTTAACGCACTCATCAAACGGAATTTTTTCATCATCAAAGATAAAATGCGCGCTTCCAATCCTTACCTGTTTACCGTTCAAAGTCGATGCAATTCCGTGCGCGACAATGTATTCGACTTTCGTGTGGTTTTCGGGGTGCAGAAGACCTTTTTCTTCAGCAAGGGAAACAACGGCACGACCAAGCGGATGCGGGAAATGCTCTTCAAGGCAAGCGGCGGTCTGCAAAACAAAATCTTCGTCAAAGCCTTTCATCGGATAGATTTTTTCGACTACAGGATTTGCGAATGTTAGCGTACCGGTTTTATCAAAAATGATTGTGGTGGCTTCTGCCGCTTTCTCAAGATACTTTCCGCCCTTAACGCTGATTCCTCGCCCTGCGGCTTCTTTCATGGCTGAAAGAACTGCAATCGGGGCGGCAAGTTTCATTGCGCATGAATAGTCAACCATGAGCGTTGACATTGTTTTGGTCAGGTTTCGCGTGAAAAGCCATGTAAGGCCGGCAAGAGCGAAATTGAGCGGCACGATTTTTTCTGCAAGAAGCTCCGAACGTCTCTGAGCATTTGCCTTTAGGTTCTGGGAGCGGTCTATCATCTGGATTATGTTCTGGACTTTCGTGTCCTGACCTGTCGAGCGGGTGCGGATTATAAGCTCGCCTTCGCTTAAAATTGTTCCTGCAAAGACACCGCTTCCAGCCTTTTTTTCAACAGGAAGCGATTCACCTGTAATGCTTGCCTGATTCACCATGCCCTCCCCTCTTTCTACGGAGCCATCACACGGAATCAGACTTCCTTCGCGAACAATGACAAGATCGTCTTTTTTGAGGGCTTCGGCAGGAATTGTTTTTTCTTCTCCATCCTCAAGAATATGCACAGGTTCGTCTGAAATCAGGAGTTTGTGTGCAAGATTTCCGTAAGAAACACGCTTTGTGACTTCTTCAATTTCCTCACCAAGAGTCAAAAGCATGGAGATTGAGCTTGCCGTATTTGTGTTTCCAGTGAAAGCCGCCGTTGTAAGGGCTGTGGCATCAAGCATCTGCGTGCTGAAAATCTTTCCATGTCTGAAGCACATTCCAAAAGCAGAACCAAGACGTGGAATAATATTCATGAAAAGCATAAAACGCCTGAGCGGGATTGGGAGCAGTTTTTTTGCAAAATGATTTATCATCGTGCTAACAAAAATGCTCATTATGCTTTCGGTAATCGGAATCTGGGCTACGGCTTCAAGAAGCTTTTCGTCTTCAAGGTATTTTTCGCCGAGCGCCTTAAAAAGATTTTCGATTTGAGAC
>JAFOTA010000210.1 GCA_017421145.1 Treponema sp. | reverse complement strand
TTCGCTCACGGGAACTTCAAGAACAGCGCCGCTTGCAGTAACCGTGGAACCGACTTCGATTCCCTTGGTTTCACCGAAGACCATGAGCCGGACGATGTTTCCTTCAAGCCCCACGACCTCTGCCATGACGTTTGATTTTTCGCTCGGAACTTCGATGCGGCAGATTTCGCCGATGACACAGCGGGGACCGTTGCTTTCAATCATCAGTCCCTTGACTGCGGCAACCGCTCCAGTATATTTGATTGTATCCGTCTCTTCGACGGCCTGTATGTATTTGTTAAAAAAAGAATTCATTTTCCCACCCTGCAAAACCATTTTTCATTCGGATTCCTGACGGTAAAAAATATGATTGGCGCCCCCAAACGCCAACCATGCACCGATTAAAGATCCGGATTCTGAACTTCAGACTTGCTGACAGACTTGATCGGAGAAATACCGAGAATCTTGGTCTCAAGTTCACCGAGCTGGCTTGAAATGCGTGCGTCGATTGCACCGAAATCAGTCTCAACGATACATCCGCCTCTGTCAACGGAGCTGTCCTCAACAACAGTGATATTCTTGATGTTTTCGACCTGGGCAATGAAGTCCTTGATATGCTCGGTAGTAAGCTTTGCGTCCGACATGTTAACGCGGAGAGTAACGTCGCCGCGTCCCTTGACCTTTTTCAAAGCCTGAACCACGTTCGCCATGATTACGCTCTTCTGGCTGTCGCTCATGACCTTTACGACCTTTCTTGTCATCAAAAGAACAAGGTCAACGATCTGTCCCTCGGTTTCGTCAAGGATTTCCTGTCTCTTGCTCTGCACGCTCACAATCATTTTATGAAGGCGGTCAACAAGACGTTCCGCTTCCTGATTTCCGAGCTGGTAGCCTTCTTCATGCCCCTTGTCATATCCGTCTTTCTGTGCCTTGTCGAATATGCGCTGCTCTTCATCATGGGCTGTCTTTATGATCTGGTCAGCTTCAAGCCGTGCCTTAGAAAGAATTGACTGAGCTTCTGTTTCTGCACTGTTTTTTATGACGGAAGCCTGGTCGCTCTGCTTTTTGACTTCGTTGAATGCAGCTGCCTCCGCATTTTTAATGATGTCATCTGCATCAGACTGTGCCTTTGCAATAAGCTGGGACTTTTCCAACTCCCACTGCTTTTTGAATTCTTCCGCTTCCTGCCTGAGCTGGTCTGCTGTGGGGCCTGTGTATTCAGGAGCTTCCTCAACAGTCTCTTCTTCCGGTATGACGAATTCCTTCGAAAGCTTAAGGGAAACAGGTCCGTCCTTGATATTGATTTGATTTGGTCTGAATACAGTCTGTGCCATTTATTTTCTCCACTCGTTTATTTTTGTTTCAGGGAACCACTCCCACGGTATAAATAAAATTTCCCGTTTCTATTATCGGAATTTTATACCGCCGGCACTATAGGCAACATGGAAAATTTGAATTTTTCCGGGGTGGCATTCCAAAACAAAAGGCACCCGCGAATCATGCAGATGCCTCCTGTTTTTGTTTCCGTTATATCAGCTGATGTATTCGTCACCGTCACCGCGTGCGATAACGATTTCACCGGAATCTTCAAGGCGGCGGATTACGCTGACAATCTTCTGCTGCGCTTCCTCAACGTCCTTGACACGGACAGGTCCCATGTATTCCATATCTTCCTTGAGCATGGTAGCCTGGCGCTTTGACATGTTCCTGAAGATTTTGTCCTGAACTTCCGTATCGACGTTTTTGAGAGCCTTTGCAAGCTGCTGCTGGTCGGACTCGCGGAGAACCTTCTGGATATCGCGGTCGGAAATCTGGACGATATCTTCGAAGACGAACATCCTCTTCTTGATTTCTTCTGCAAGCTCCGGATCGTCCTCTTCCAAAGTTTCGATGATGGACTTCTCGGATGCACGGTCAACAAGGTTGAGGATTTCAACGATGCTGTCGACACCACCTGCCGCAGTGTAGTCTTCGTTGGACAGCGTTGAAAGCTTCTTTTCAAGAACACGCTCGACCTCACGGAGAACGTCAGGCGATGTACGGTCCATGGTTGCAAGACGCTTTGCGACCTCCGGCTGGATTTCGTCCGGAAGGTTCTGAAGGATGTGCGAAGCTTTCTGCGGCTCCAGGTAAGCAAGGATCAACGCAATCGTCTGCGGATATTCCTGCTGCACGAAGTTCAAAAGGTGTGCAGGATCAGTGCGGCGGATAAAGTCGAACGGACGTACCTGCAGGGAGCTTGTAAGCCTGTTGATGATGTCGATGGCTTTCTGGCTTCCCAAAGATTTTTCCAAAAGTTCGCGGGCATAGTCGATACCACCGGTGGTGATAAAGTTCTGTGCCTGCATCAGCTCCTGGAATTCTTCCAGAACCTGATCCTTGAAATCTGAATCTATAGTATCAAGGCGTGCGATTTCAAAGGTAAGGGTTTCCACCTCATCCTCGCGCAAGTGCTTCATGACTTCGGAAGAAACTTCAGTTCCGAGCGCAACCAAAAAGATTGCGGCCTTCTGCCTTCCGTTAAGGTTCTTATAATCCTTTGCACCGCCCTTCTTCTTGCCGGAACCGGAGGTTGAACTCACATTCCTTGACTTAGATGCTGAGCTTTTCTCTTCTTCTGACATACACTACTCCTCCATAAGCCATGTGCGGATAAGCATAGCCACGTCTTCCGGATGGTTCTTTGCCATTGCGATGGCATTTTCCTGAAGTTCCGCACGCTTTCTTTCTTCGACGGACAGCGTAACTTCCATGCCCTGTTCTTTTGCTTCCCAAAGAGCCGCTTCCCTCTGCTGCTGCTGACGGCGTAGCTCTTCTTCTTCCCTGATCCTTCTGCGTCTCTCGATTTCCTTGGAGATAAGGCGGAACGCGATGAACAGCACGAGTATGAGCGCGACCGCAATGAGGGAGATGAATATAGTCATCTTTGTCTTCTGTGACTTGATGAACTTGGCATCCTCTTCCTTGAATTCATCCGTATGATCGAACGGAATGTTGGTCACGACGACTGAATCTCCGCGCTTGGCATCATATCCTACGGCACTCTGAACAAGCTTCGTAACTTCTGCAAGAACGTCATCGGAAATCGGAACATAAGTCCTTTCGTATCCACCGCTTTCTGAAAGGCGGATTTTTTTTGTATCAGGGTCATACAAAGGATACTGCCATGTTCCGTCAACGTTCACGGAAACTGTAAGGCGGTCAATCTTAGGCTCTTCTTTTCCTGCGGTATCCTTGCGGTTCATGACGTAGTTTCTCTTGACGCCGGATTCCGTGGTTTCGCCGATTACGTTAGACATGTCGCTGTATACAGGAGGATTCTGTCCCTCTGTGCCTGCAGGTCCTTCAGGATTGTATCCCGTTCCGGTGAATTTCTTGTCAACCGTTTCTTCTGAAAGGACAAGGCTGTCCCTGACTTCGCTGTCGTCATATATAGTGTTCGGGTTGTCCGGCTTGATTGTGACGCCGGAGTATTCCGTTGCAGTATATGAACGCTCGGACATGTCCATGTCAATCTTCATGTTGGCGATCTTTACGCGCTTGGTTCCGAAAGTTCCCTGCAGCGCATTTATAACCTGAGTCTGATAATAGGCTTCCTGCTTTCTTATCCACTTCTGCTGATTTTCTACGTTCTTCTGATGATCGGCATCTTCAAGCCCCGCAAGGTCGCTCACCTCTTCGTTTGTGTCTCCGTTGAAAATGGTGATGTCCTCTTCTTTAAGGCCTTCGACGCTTCTCATGATAAGGTGCATGATTCCCTTGACGCTCTTCTTTGAGTCAAGAACGTCGCTTCCTATCCTCGGGAAAAGAGTTACGGATGCAGTGGTCGGATTCTGAGAATTCTTGAACGTGGCCGTTTCCGGGATGCTGAGCATTACGTTTGCCGCGCGGATTCCGTCAAGCTGCTCAAGGTGCTGCTCAAGCGCTGATTCCTGTGCCCTCTGCCAGTTCACTTTGTCATCGAAAGACGTGCGTGACCATTTCTGCGTGTCGAAAAGAGAATAAGGATCGACCTTTGTAGGTTCATATCCTTCTGCGACAAGCTGGCTGCGGTACTTTTTGGCGATGGTGTCGTTTTCAACGGTAATGTATCCGTCGCTGTCGATATCAGCCTTGATTCCGTCCTTTTCAAGCCTTGAAACGATCGTCCTCTGCTGGCCGGCTTCAACCGGAGCATTGAAAAGACGAACCGAAGTCTTCCTTGTCGATACGGAAACCAACAGGATGATTACAGCTATGACCAGAACCACTATACCGATTAGAATCAGCTTCTGGACAGGCTTCCACTTTGACCACTTTTCTTTTATGGTTCCAAATGTTTTTTTAAACCATTCGTTCATTTTCCCCTCCCGTGAACGAACAAAATTCAATCCTACAGCCATTCCCACTAAACTACAGGATCAAGCATAAGGATTATATCACATAACCATTCCGTTGGAAAGTGATAAAGTGTTCACTTCTCATCAAAAGGTTTATTTTTTTTCTTGCCCCCGCTCTTGGAGGCAGCTCTCAATTTTTTATATAATTACTAGCGGTTCTGAGACAGTTCGTTCCATCCTGAGATGACCCTGTCGATTACCGTCTGGGCAAGGTTCATGGACATTTTCGCCATGGCCATCGCATTCGTAACGTCGTGTATGTCAACGCTGTCCGGGTCGGTGATTACCTGTTCAGTAAGCGCGGACACATTAAGCTGCTGGTCGTTCATCTCTGAAACGGCATCAAGCAGGTAGGATTCAAAAGTCCCCTTGGTTTTTCCCGGTTCTGCGGCGGTGTTCGTCACATTGCCGAAAGAATCCATGTACAGAGACTTGGACGTATCCAGAAGGCTCTTTGTTCCGATGTGCGCCGGATTGGATCTGTTAAGCTCCAAAGTACCGATTGTCATGTCCATTTTTCATTCCCCTCAATGATTTATCTTCCGATTTCAAGAGCCGCAGAGAACATTTCCTTGCTGCCCTGAATTACGCTCTGGTTTGCTTCGTATGCCCTGTTCGCAGAAATCATGTCAACCATTTCGTTGACGATGTTCACGTTCGGGTATTCGACATAGCCCTTGTTCGGTCCGGACTGGATTGCATCAGGATGGGTCGGGTCATAGACCATGCGTCCCTGAGTCGTGTCCTTGGTGATTGTCTTTACACGGACTCCTTTTCCCGGGCCGTTGTCCTGATCTGCGCTGACGAAAGGGCTTCTCCATACAGGATGCTCGGATGCAATAGGCTCAAACACTACGGTCTGCTTTCTGTATGCTCCGCCTTCCTGAGTGCGTGTCGTAGTCGCATTCGCTATGTTGTTGCTGATTACGTCAGTGCGAAGACGTTCCGCGCTCATTCCCGTCGCGGCAATATTCATGCTGGTAAAAAGTCCCATACCGTTCTCCTCAAATCAAAGCTTCATCAAATCTTTTTCATTGCAATATCGACCTGGTTGAACTCAAAGTTTTCAAGCATGGTCAAAAGCTGATACTGCATCTGGATTTGGGCAATATTCATGGCCTCCTGCTCCGCGTCCACGTTGTTTCCATTGGCCTTGGATGTCGATACCCAGTCGGTTACCCTGCGCGGCTCTACCTTACGCCAGTCCCTCGGCTGCTCGCTTTCAACATGACGTGCATCAGCGGTCGCCATCTTGAATGAGTTGTGCTCGTTGTCCCTGGACTCAAAAGCACGTTGCAGCTCGCTTTCAAAGTTCAGAACCTGTCTTTTGTAGTTAGGAACCTCACTGTTGGCGATGTTGTTTGCAGTCACCTGATAGCGCAGGCTCTGTACGTCAAGAGCACGTTGGAGTAAATCAACTGAATTTACAAAATTATTCATTCCCATACATTCACCATCGGCATTCTGAAAAAAATGTTAAGTGTTTTTAAAAAAGCTTGTCCGTTCACGTCGATGCGGCGCAGATTTCATATTCCGAAAAATTGGCCGAACATCTCGTAAAGACCTTCAATCCGTCTGTCGGAACCACCGTTTTCCCTTATCCCTGATTTTTCAATCCTCTGACCAGTGTCGGAATCAAAAATCATGATATAGTTTTCCGGTATTCCGGTTTCTTCCATTATTGCTGCGTAGATTTTTTCAAGCGTTTCATCGGAGTATATGGAATAATTTCCTGCCCAGGGAGTAATGAGCGCCGTCACGCTGTACTGCCCGTAGTTTTCAGAAAATTCCAGCTCGGCTGATTTTATGCCGCTTATTTTTGAGAGTTTTTTTTCAATCCGGTTTTTGGTCATGTAACCGGTTATCCCGGAAAGCCTGTTCGGATTTGATTTTATCCTTGAAGTGAAATTCAGTGCGAGAGCCACGACCGCCACAAGAACTATGAACACGTCGAAGCCGTCAATAATCCTGACCCTCGTCAAAGGGCCGTCAGACGTTTTTTTAATCATAATATCCCCACTATCCCAACAAAAAATCCCACGCAAAACGACGGCCATACAGGATCAAGCCCGGCACGGCCGCCATAATTTTAGAATTTGAATCCCTTCGGGAGCTGGCTCATGTCAAAGCCTCCCATTCCGCCGGCACCGCCCATCATCTGCTGCATCATCCTTGCCTGAGCACCGCGGTTTCTTGTCAATTTTTTCATGGTGAGCTTGGTCTTTTCAAACTGCTTTATGAGCTTGTTGACTTCCTGCACCGAAGTTCCGCTTCCCTTTGCAATCCTCTTGCGCCTTGAAGGACCGATTATAAGATGGTTCATGCGCTCCTTCATGGTCATGCTCTGGATGATGGCCTCCTGATGCTTAAGCCCGGCCTTGTCAATCTGGCTTTCGTCAACCTGCCCCGCAAGACCCGGCATCATGTCAAGAATCTGCTTCATGGAACCCATCTTTTTCATGGACTGGAGCTGTTCAAGCATGTCCTGGAGGGTGAACTCGTTGCGCATCATCTTTTTCTGCATCTTGAGCGCTTCTTCCTGATCGACGGTTTCCTGCGCCTTTTCGACCAATGAAACGACATCGCCCATGCCGAGGATTCTGCTTGCGATTCTGTCAGGATGGAACTGCTCGAAATCTTCCGTTTTTTCACCAGTGCCGATGTACAGTATAGGTTTTCCGGTTATGGTCTTCAAAGAAAGGGCTGCACCACCACGCGCATCGGAATCAAATTTAGTGAGGATTACGCCAGAAAGACCAAGCTGCTCGTCAAAGCTCTTTGCAATGTCAACGGCATTCTGACCGGTCATGGAATCAGCCACGAGAATCGTTTCGACAGGATCCACAGCCTTTTTCACGCGGACAAGCTCGTCCATCATATCCGCATCAATCTGGAGGCGGCCGGCAGTATCGACGATCACGGTGTCCAGACCGTTTTTCTTTGCAAAATCAAGACCGTGCTTTGCGACCGATACGGCATCCTTGCTGTCAATTTCCTTGTAGACCGGAACGTCTATTTTTTCACCGAGTACGGAAAGCTGTTCGATAGCTGCAGGACGGATCAAGTCACAGGCAACGAGGAGCGGCCTTCTGCCATCTTTTTTAAGTTTCGCTGCAAGCTTGTGTGCGGCAGTCGTTTTTCCGGCACCCTGGAGACCAAGAAGGAGGACTACGGACTGAACGTCAGGACCTTTAAGCCCCAGATCCTTTTTCTCGTCACCGAGCATCCTTACGATTTTATCATAGATGATCTTTACGAACTGCTGGCCCGGATCGACTGCCTTGAGGACTTTTTCACCCTTAGCCTCTTCAATAGTGCTGTTGACGAAACGGCGCACCACACGAAGGTTTACGTCGGCTTCCAAAAGAGCCATCTTTATCTGCTCGACCGTTTCCTCGATATTTTTTTCGGTGATCTTCGACTTTCCGCCGAGAGTCCTCATTATGCTGCTGAACGTGCCGGTTATTTTCTCTAACATCTCTTCTTCCTTTTTAATATTTTTTCTACTGTCTGTTTACAAGCTTCATCAGGCATTCCATCGGCGTGAGTTCCCTGTTCAGGAGCCTGTAGAGCGCATCGCATATCGGGAGCTTAAGGCTTTTTTCCTCCGCAATCTGATGCACGTACTTGCATGCAATCGCACCTTCCGGAAGATAGCCGATTTTCTTTACGTTGGCGATCAAATCATCAAGGTTTTCGAAGCGGCTGAGCATGTCCGTCTTGATTATGTCCTGACCGAAGCGTCTGTTGCGTCCGTATTTTGACTTGCAAGTAACGTCAAGGTCGCCCACTCCGCTTATGGAAGTGAAAGTTTCCGGGTGGGTCGCTCCCATGGCAAATCCTATGGTCTGTATTTCATTGAGTCCTGCAGCCATAAGGAGGCTTTCCGTATTGTCCCCGAAGATTTCGCTTGTTTCGGCCATTGCATCAAGGCTTCCGTAAACCACTGCGATTACGTTCTTTACAGCCGCGCATACCTGAACTCCGATCGGATCAAAAGAAGCATATGCCATGATTCCCGGAACGCGCAGAAGATCCCTCATGCGAATTGCATTCCTGTGATGGTCTGAAGCAGTTATAAGCCCGGTTATTTTTCCGAGAGCCACTTCCTCTGCATGTGAAGGACCCGCTATATATACGGTTCCGTCTTTGTAGCATTCAGGAAGAGCTGATTCCATGGTTTCAAGCACGAATTTCGGAAGGCCGCTTTCATTCGGAACGAAACCTTTGGTCAACGCACCTATCACGGTCTTTCCTTCGGTGATGTTCGGAACGTCTGCAAACTGCCTTATTGTCGGCGCAATATATAATGAAGGGCTTCCTACGATGATAAATTCCTTGCCGGACGCAACTTTCTTGATGTCGCCTGAAGCCGTAAGCCCCTCGCTGAGCTTATATCCGGGAAGATAACGCTTGTTCTCATGCTCATTGTTTATGGAATCCACGACATCTTCTTCCATAGCCCATACTTCAACGGAGTGACCGCCGCGGGCCAAAGCCGTTCCCATGGCAGTTCCCCACGCACCGGCTCCAATGATACCAACAGTCTTTGAATCCATAAACGCACCTTCCAAGCTTTTCATTATCTCAAAAAATGAAGTTTTTCAACATTCCCTGAAATTTTAGGGATAAGTTCTATTATACACCTTTAATAGAATAATTCAATGAGGTTTTGGAAAATCATTGGAAATCGCAAATTCCTAAGGAACCGCTGATTAATACGGGAAGCATTAATCAGCGGTTCCCGGCAATTTCTCGTAATTCTTTATACTGTAAGGAATTACTGCGAAATTGCGAGTTTTATGGTTAACACTGAATGAGCATACGGTGTATGCTACCCGCTTTCGGATTATTCAGTGTTTCCCTAAGCAAAAATGAAGCCCATGCATGAAACCTGCACAGGCTTACATTAATCAGTGCTTTCCCGGAGCTACACCTTGAACTGGTCGATCTGAGTGCCTATCCGGTTGATTGAGTCGGACACCTTCGTTGAAATGTCGGAAAGAAGCGAGCTTGTCTTGTTGATTTCGGCGGCCCCGACCGACATTTCATCCATGCCGTTCCTGATCATTCCGGTGGCATCCTGGAGCGTCCTTATCTCACCAAGGATTGCCCTGTTTCCGACAGCCATCTCATGAGAAGCGTTCTTGACTTCAAGCGTGCTGTCGTTCATCATCTTGAGCACGTCGACAATCTGCTGGGAACCGGTTTTCTGTTCCTGCATGGCCGCCTTTATCTGGTTCACAAGCTGGTCGGTCTGGGAAATCTTTTCGCCCACGCCTGAGAAGCTTTCGGAGCTTTCCCTTGCAGCCACGACGACGGCCTCTATTGACTCGCTGATCTTATGAAGCTCTTCGCTGATTTTATGCGACTCAGCCGCAGACGTTTCGGAAAGCTTTCTGATTTCATCCGCAACGACGGAGAATCCCTTTCCCGCCTCACCCGCATGTGCCGCCTCGATTGCAGCGTTCATTGCAAGAAGGTTGGTCTGGCTTGCAACGTTGTTTATCGCTATGTTTGCGTCCTGAAGAGCCTTTGACTGAGCCTCGATTTCAGAAACATGATCGGAAACCTTCATCTGCTTTTCGATTCCTTCCGTAGCGGTCTGCTCAAGGCTTTCAAAAGATTCCGCCATCT